>JAPLVO010000013.1 GCA_026397045.1 Patescibacteria group bacterium
ATGGACACCGAGGGACCCGAAAGGGTCCTTTTTTGATACAATATGTGCATGACCAGTCCCATAACAAAGAATAACGAAAAATCTTATGACCTGCATGCTAACGACTGGCACAATGCAATGGCGACAAACTTTGGGCACAAATACCTTGAGAAGCCAGCCATGACTAGCCTTCTGCCAGAATCGCTGCAAGCTAAATCCGTCCTATGTATAGGCGTGGGCACAGGTGAGGAGCTGAGTGAGCTTATCAATCGAAGCCCAAGAGAAGTTGTTGCAATTGATATCTCAGAGGAACTACTCAAGATTACTGCGTCTAAGTTCCCCGATATTGAGCTCCACAAAATGGACATGATGGATCTCGCATTTGCAAGCGAACGCTTTGACTATGTATATTCTAGCTTGGCCCTTCATTACGCCAATGATTGGGACAAGCTACTCACAGGGATATTTAGAGTTCTAAAACAGAACGGTCATCTTATCTTCTCTACACACAACCCTGCTTATTGGGGTAAAAAGCCAGCAACAGGAGAATCGTACACTAACTTGCGTGGGGTGCGGGTCTCGGAGCACCAGGATACATTGCCAGGAGGCGTCGAGATAACCTACTACAATCTCGAGGGTCAAGCAGAAATCAAAGAGGCAGTCGAACACGCAGGGTTTACTCTTGAAAAATCATTTGAACCAGAAGTACGAGAGGCAGACCTTACGTCGCTGAGCGAGGCCGAGTCTCTTAGCTACACAAAGCTAAAGACCAAGAACGCATTGCTACCATTGTTCTACATTGTTAGCGCAACCAAGAGCTAGTTTGATTTGGACCACAAGGCCAGCCAACATGCTTATACTCAAAAAGACTCGAATGGGTCTTTTTTTGATACAATTAAGTGATTAAATAAATAATTATGCTACATAGAATTGCCTGAACTTATGGACGGAAGAACAATCTACTCACAATACATAAAACCACCGTGGTCGCCACCGTCGTGGGTAATTGGCCTTGTATGGTCGTTTTTGTATGTGATTATTGCAGTTTCCTTTAGCGCGGTTTTTTATAGTGCATATAAAAAGCAAATTCCGCGGGTAGTTGCTTTGCCTTTTGCTCTTAATATTATTTTCAACTTTGCCTTTCCATACATACAATTCGATTTGGCTAATAATTTTCTGGCATCTATCGACATATTGCTCGTTGTAGTCACACTCATATGGGCACTATTTGCAGTTTGGCGTAAAGCTCCCGAACTCAAATGGGTCGTATATGTAAACATCCCTTATCTTTTGTGGGGCGTATATGCGAGCTCTGTGCAGCTTGGAATTACTTATTTAAATGCCTAATTCAGGTACTCACATTACGGTGTGATAAGTTAAATCAAACTTATCACATAGCTTATGATTTTGATATTTAACATACTGAGGCTCAGCTATTGTTAAGGTCTCGGGCTTTGCAATACTCATAAATAGTATCGTAGCTGACCTCATGTCGCGAAGATGGAGGAAGCTATATCAAAGTTTAGTTCGAACACCGCTCTGAATTGAGTACTATACTGAGTTCGATATATTCAGCACTAGTACTATCATCTGGGGCTTCAAGCATGCCGTATATATCAGGCTGAAAGATATTGATATATTGCTTTGATATATTGGCGCGCTGTCCACCATTTGGCGTTGCTTCATTGGTCACTTGCCATCCATCTTTACGGAGTTGATCTATTATTGTCGAATATACTGATTCTGTTGAGCCTTTATCGGTAATACTTCTACCTTTAATGTCAAGACACCCTTCCTGAAAAAGCAGAGAAGATCCACCTTGATAGCTTCTTACATTTTGAGGGCTGGGAAGATAAGTATTTATAACATCTTCAGCGTTAGATATACTTGTAGGCAGGGATTCAATATATAAGAATGAAATGAAAGCTGCGGCGAGGATCGTTATCGAAAGAATACCTAAGATTATTCTTTTGATCAGTTTATTCATAGCAGTAATTATCTATTATGCTTAATAAAACGTCAAGGCCCACAAAAACTTTAGTAGAACGGTTTTAGTATTCTTATTTCCTTCGAGGGCTTGGTTCAATGCTAAAAAAATTCTAGAGTTCTTAATCTCTCATGAGTTCTAGAATTTAATCTACATTATAATTTGGATCATGCTCAGCTGAAATGCCGACACTAATTACTTCAAAATAATAAACACCCTTGCAGCTGCAAGGGTGTTTATTCGAACTTAAGCTTAAGTATGCTTGCTTAAGATTCTTTGATGTCGCCACCGTGAACAAGTAGTGCATATATGATGCAAACTGAGACGACTATAAGTATAACCGACCAAATTGGTTGGTAAGGTATAAATACTAAGTTAGCACATGCGTATACTACAGCAAGTACGATACCAACAATTCGGCCGTAAATGTTGCCTTTTAGCACTGAAAGGCCAGCTAGTAGTATTAGTACACCTACTGCTAAGTGGTACCAGCCCCAGGCATTTAAGTCTATAGCCAAGATGTTGTTTGCGCCAACCACATATACTTCTGGCTGAAACAAAGCTATAAAGCCAACGATGCTAGCGAAAAAACCCTGTAGAATCATTAGTACACCTGCAAAAGCCGCCCAGCCTACCCATCCACTCATTTGTTTGTTTGATTTGTCCATATTTTAAATTCTCCTTTTTAAATATTGCTATGCTTAAACATTAACACTACTTTACAATACGGGCAATGTTCTGTAGGTATCCCTTACTCTGTGTGGGGCGTATACGCGACCTCCGTGCAGCTTGGAATTACTTATTAAATTGCCGAATTCATGAGCTCACGGTACGCTCAGACTAATGGGTATTAAGAGAGTAAGACTTAATTGCTATACAGCAATATTTATTTGCCAAATATAAGCTGCTTACTCTAATTTTAACTTTTAGCTAGTGAATATCTTAAAAAGTGCTATAATTCAGTTTATTAAATAATTAAGAAGGAGTAAACAGAAATGATTACAGGATACTGTGTTAAATGCAAAGAAAAAGGAGTTGAATTATCAGCCCCAGAGATTCACCAAACTAGTAAAGGTGGATATATGGCCAAAGGCAAGCACGAAAAATGTGGAACAACTGTTTGTGCGATGATGTCTAAAGATAATGCCGAAAAAGCAATAGCAGACGGCGCTACAAAATCCTACTAAGCTAAACCCATAATATATTCTAGAAGGCTTTGTGTGCCGGCTGATCTAAGTCGGCACACCCAACCAATACCAGCTATTAAAATTCCGACCTAAAAAGTTAATATTTATTTGTTATAATAAAGCCGTAAATTAAACATTGGAGAAGCACATGAATAATCAATCTGATTCGCAGATGACAGTAATAAAAATAGTACGAGGAATTACATATGTAGTCTACGGCTTCACAATTGCCGCCGTTGTTAGCCTAGGCCTGAGCTTTTTCTTGCTCTTATTTAGTGCCAACCAAGATACCCCTTTCGTTAAGCTGGTGTATCAAGTGGCCTATGACTTTGCACAACCTTTCAGGGGCATATTCCCACCTCATCCCATAGGCGAGACTGGGTACTTTTCTACAACTGCGCTCTTCGCGATTGTCATGTACTTACTATTCGCTGCTGCTGTAAGCGCGCTCATAAGCTATATAAATCTCAGGATGGCCAAGCACCAGCAAGAACTTTCTGATATTGAAAACAAGTCATCCAGAAAATAACCTACCCATTTTTTCAAATATAAGCTAAATACTTTTACTGCCTAACTGGCTTTTTATTATCATATTAGCCTAGCCTGCCTATGTAATGAGGGCGGTATTTTAAAAGCTAAGTAGATCGGGGCGATTCTTTTGGGTCTTCTTCACAGACTCAGCCTTACGCCACACTAAAGTTTTGGAATGATTCCCCAGTAGAAGCACTTTTGGCACTTTCATGCCTTTGTATTCTTCTGGTCGAGTGTATTGAGGGTACTCAAGAAGGCCTTGGCTAAAGGACTCATCGTGCTGGCTCTGTGAATCACCTAGCACCCCTGGCACTAGTCTTACGCAAGCGTCAATAGCGGTCATTGCGGGTAGCTCTCCCCCTGTCAAAATAAAATCACCGACAGATATCTCTAAATCAACTAATTTCATTATTCGTTCATCAAAACCTTCATAATGGCCGCATATTATTATTACTTCTTTTAGTCGGCTAATTTTTCTAGCTGTAGACTGGGTGAATTGTTTGCCGCGAGGCGTCATGAGTATTACTTTAGCAAGCGGCAGCTTCTTTTTGATAGACTCAACTGCTTCATATATTGGCTCTGGCTTTAAGACCATCCCCGCACCTCCCCCATACGGAGTGTCATCGACTTGGCGCCGTTTACCTAGGCCAAAGCTCCGTAGATCAACTATGCTAAACTTTACGAGCTTTTCTTTTTGAGCCTTCCACATCATGCTTGAGCCGAGAATGGGGCTAAACATCTCTGGAAATAGAGTGATAATTGATATTTTCATGCAACCTATATTATAAAGCAACTAAGCATAACTGTTCAAGGCTAAAGCTCTATATCAAGTTCCTCTAAGCCCTCCCTGGCTTTAGCTTTGATATCCTCGGTACTGCTGAGTTCCGAATTAGGCTGTTGATTGCCTTGCGGCTCAATGGTATCACTCTGGGAGCCGGCCTCCTGGCCATCTGGCTCCGAAATCTTAAGGTTATATCGAGCATCCTGCTTGGCACCCAGCACTCTTAGGAGAGTCCTAATGGCCTTAGCCGTAGCACCTGCTTTACCTATTATCTTGCCCATATCATCTGGGTCTACAGTGAGCTCCAAAAGTACCCCCCGCTCATCAACTGTTCTTGTTATTTCTACTGATTCTGGCTTGTCTACGATTGTACCTACTATATACTCTAGAAATTCCTGATCTGATTGAGCCATACTTAATTCTCCTTAATATTAAAATACAACCTCATTGTAAACAATAAGGTTGTATTTTTCTAGTTCTGGCCACTACTCAGGCTTGGCTTGCTGGATATCTTGGGCTTTCTCTGCGGCTTGGGCGACCTTTTCAGTGGCCTCTTTTTGGTCTGTGGCCACCTTTGCTTCTGTTGCAGCTGTTTCAGGTGCATCTACCGATTGAATTTTGGCTTCTGATTTGTCTTCAGCTATATTTGCATCAGCTGCTTCGGGCTCTGCCTGTGCTGGTATCTCAACACCATCGGTTGGGGCTGCGGCTGACTTAGGATCTTCAGCCTCTTGCTTTGATTTTTTGAACCGGTCATGTGTTTTAGCCCAATCAGGTGTGATTACATCTTGGGTTTGGAGTATACGCAAGACTCTATCGGATGGCTGAGCACCATTAATTAGATACTTCTGGGTTAACTCTTTATTAATTTTGGTTTCTTTAGTGTGGGGGTTATAGGTGCCCAATATATCCAAAAACTTGCCAGTCGCGGCCCGACGCTTGTCGGCTGCTACTATACGATATATTGCCTGTTTTACTCGCCCGCCACGAGCTAATCGAATAACTACCATCTTTTCCTTTTCTTATACTTAGTTTTTGAAAAACGAATACGATCTATTCTACCTGTAAAATGGGGTTTTTGTCAATATTATCGTTCCCTTCCGAAGCTGAATTGGCAAAAATTACTGCCCTTGCTAGTTAATAATTGATCCGACTGGCAGTGAATCCAGCTTGACTCTTACTACCTGGGAATCATTATCGCCCTTTGTAGTTACCCCAAGAAGCTCGCTGGCTGCCGACATCGTGTCGTGATTATGAGTAACTACCAGGACTTGAGATTTATTCGAAATACTGGCCAGAAGTTCTGCAAATTTCTTGGTATTTAACTCGTCTAGGGCTGCATCTACTTCGTCGAGCACAATAAATGGGGATGGATTAGCTATAAGTATCCCGGCCAACAGAGCAACAGATGCCAGCGCCTTCTCTCCTCCGGACAAAGATGATAGATTCTGGGCTTTTTTATTAGGGAGCTGGACGATTATCTCGACACCATAGCCAAACTCTTGCTCTTTAAGCTCTAGCCGTGCTTGGCCGCCACCAAAAAGCTTCACAAAGTTCTTGCCAAAACTAATGTTAATTTTTTCGAAGCTCTTCTCGAATACTTTTTGCATCTTAGCAGTAATCTGAGTAGATGCCTTATCGAGGTCACCTATAGCCCCTAGAAGGTCTTCTTGCTGAGACTCCAGAAACTCCAGTCTCTGGGTCGCTTTGCTAGCCTCCCTCAAGACACCCGGACTTATTTCATTTAGAACCCCAGCCTCTGCCTCTAGCTTCTCAATAGTCGACATGTCAATTTTATCCTCCGAGGCCTTGATGCCCTTAGAGCCAGACCTAAACCATTGTCTATAAAGTGCTTTTATGGACTCCTTGGACTCATTTGCTGAAACTAACTCTGCCTTGACGACATCTATCTCGGCTTCTAAGCGTACACGGTTATTAGACATCTCTTCATGCCTGAGGTAGTAGGTGTTGTTCGACTCTTCATTATCGTTGCTGGCCAATTCAATCAATTCTTTACGAAGAGCGCCTAGCTGAGCAATAAGAGTATCTCTCTTCGCCTCTAGCCTAGCCAATTCTAATAATATCTTAGTGTGCTTTTTTTCTAGGCCTTGGGGTTTATTGTCCTTCTCCAATCCCCTGAGCTGTAAAGTCAGGTCTTTAATTCTAGATGTAGTGTTGGCAAAGTCCATCTCGCTTGCCCTAAGTATAATAATTTCTTTAATCTGGGACTCACTAATAACCTCGCGATCACCCAAGAGGCCCGAAATCGAGTTCTGGACGCGCCCGACCTTCATTGCTAATTCAGCGGGGTCATCTTGTATGGAATGCTTTATCATTCTGCGTAGCTTGTAGAATACCATCGCCAAATCAGTGTAGGACTTTCCCCTCTGCATGCTGTCTTGTAGTATGTCAATTAGGCCTAGACTATGCCTCAGATACTCTGTTTTTTGAGATTTAGAGAGTTGTAGTCTTGTTTCGTCTAGCACCTTGGTTTGATACTTAATCTTGCCATCTAAGGCACTGATCTGTTTCTCATTCTTACGTGCTTTAAGTTTTAAAATGCTATGTGTCTTGAGGTGGCTTTCGGAGCTGGCCACAAGATTATCTATTTCTGTCTTTATCTGATCTATAAGCGGGTTTTGTGTGTTTATTTGGCTGTTCACCTCTTGAATTTCTAATTTAAGCTCAGAAATAATATCATCTGAAGCATCTCTTTCAGACTCCAAAGATGTGAGTTTTTCTGTAATCTTTAGCGCAGCCTGCCGAGATTTTACAATCTGGTTCTGGCTATGTTGCTTATCTAGCTTTGCTATCTCTGAGAATAAAACTTTAAGCATGGCCTTACGGCTTGCTAGCTTAGTGTTGGTCGAAGTTACTAATTTACCAATACTGAGACTAGTTTGGCTGATATAGGCCAACTTACTAGATAGCGTTTCGGCGAGAAGTTTTTTACGCCTGTCAAACATGGCGGCTTGGCTGCTCAGTATTTCCTGCTGAGGCCTCAGCTCTGAGAGCAGATCCTGCACCTGGGTAAGATTCTGCTTTGTGGTCTCGATTCGCTTGCGTGCCTGTCCGAGCTTAATCTCATACTGCTTAATTCCGCTCGCCTCATCGAATAATTGCTTCCTTTCCTGGCCGCTTGATAGTATTAACCGATCTATCATGCCTTGGCCTATTACCGTGTAGCTCCCCACCCCGAAGCCACTTGAGGCTAATAGTTCTTGTATGTAGCTGAGGCTAACCCGTTTGGAATTAAGAAGGTAGTTACTTTCACCACTTCGATAGAGCCTACGAGTTATCTCTATTTCGGTAAAGTCCAGCGGGATACTGCCAGATTTATTATCGAGGGTTATTATAACCTCTGCCATACTCGCACGAGATTTACTATCTCCTCCATGATAGATCAAGTCTTCCGACTTATCGGTCCTAAGCGACTTGTTCTTTTGTTCGCCAAAAACCCACCTTATCGCGTCGGCGATATTGCTCTTTCCTGATCCGTTGGGGCCAACTATTGCCACCAACCCGTCCCCGAAGTTAATCTTAGTGCGTTTTGCAAAAGACTTAAACCCAGCGAGCTCGATACTAACTAAAGAAACTACTCCTGACTTCATCACTCTATTGTACTTGTGATTACTACCCTTAAGCAATAAGCTAATAGAATATTAAGATGGCTCCAGGTATTGCCTAATTGCTTCCTGGAGTTTTTTAGGCATAAAACTATCTCGCCAGGACATATAATCATAATTGGGTTCATCGAACTTTAGGCTAGATAGCTCTGGATAGCTACCTAATTTTTTGGACATTGCTATAGCGGTACGCGTTTCGGCAATTTCTCCCACACACTCTAGAGGCTTATGACCGTCGATGCCCAGGAGCTGCTCGAAAGTGCCTTTTAGCTCGGGGTCTGCAAAAAGATTTTTACCTCCAAAGAGCTCCATGAGCTGGATCTTACTAGTAAATGGTGAGAATACTGTAAAGACAAATGCACACTTGGGGCACTTTCCGCACCAACCAAGCTTGCTAGCATTCCCGACGGTGAAGTTGGCATTACAGCTTGAAAAAATAGCTTTATACTTATCAAGATAGTTCTCGCAAAATATTTTAGCTATTCTCAATTCGCTAAATGGCCTAAGCACAGAATAATACTCAATGTCTTGAGCAATATTGGATTTAATATACTCGGCCATATCCTTTTCAAACATCGATGTTTTAGAGTACTGGTGGTTGATGGGGAGCCCACGCCATATCAAATTTGGCTCGTCGGTAGAAGATTCAATGGCCCAGATGAGGCTTTTTTTGCCGGATAGAATGGCTAGAACCACACCGATAAAGCCGACTATTGCAGTGATTGGGACATGGCCATTATAGGCATCTAACTCATTTAAACGAACTAGGTTGGGGTCGATAGTTCGTGATACGCCTACTAAGTCAGCTCCTAGCACATCGGCGATCGCGCCGAATCTGGCGCCGTGGTTTACCACCCAACAACTAAAATCTATCCCTACTTCTTTTAGTAGTTCAGCGGCCACTATCGAATCTTTACCTCCGCCAAGTGCCACTAAAGCACCTACGCCATTTGACTTGATCGGGGTATTTTTGGCAGCTTCAGAAAGCGGGAAATCAATTTGCCCCTTCCAGTCGAGTGAGTTCGTGTAGAAGAACTGGGCTAAGCCATTAATGTATATTTTATCGAAAAAGAGCTTTTGCTGTTTGCTAAGACTCCCCTTACTAATAACTATTTTCTTTGGCAGATAGGCCTTATAGTAACTAATGCCCGCCATAATCCAGAGCGAGAAGAGTGCGCTATCGAGACTCTGGGGGCTATAATCCGTTGCCTCGACTTGCCATGCAATTGTTTCAGTGAAGAACAGTTCCCCATCTAAACTGTAACTGAAGACTGCCTTGTTAGTAGTTGAATCAAAAATGTAATCTTCAAATATAAATGCCTGATACTTTTTCATTTCTAGCCAGTCCCTTCTACTATTTTATTAAATGCCAGTCCTCTCTGAATATAATCGCTGAACATATCAAAGCTAGAACAGCCTGGGCTAAATACCACGACATCACCTCGCTGGGCTTTGAGTAGGCCAGCAGCTATAATCTGCTCAAAGTTATTGCCGGACATATAATTGACATTTTTAACATTCTTTTTTGATAGATCCTTGGCAATATTTTTACCTGTCTGACCATATGTAATAATTGCCCTAAAATCTTGTTTACTAACCTCTTCGGCCAGATCGTCAAATTGCGTTTTTTTATCATAACCGCCTAGGAACAGGACTTGTGGCTGCGTGAAGCATTTGATGGCAGCTATAGTGGAGGTAGGGTTGGCGGAGAATGAATCGTTATAATACTTTATTCCATTCCTCTCTGCAACAAGCTCTATATGGTAAGGTAGCCCAGTAAATGTGGAGAGGACCTGGCGGATAGCTTTGATATCTTGGGTATAAACCCAGCATGCTGCAATTGCGGCGCACATGTTCTGCAGATTATGGACTCCAGGCAAGGCAATATCCGACACATTAACTATTTTTTGACCAAAGGCCACGATAGCGCCATCCTTAACACAGACATCGGCTGTTGAGCCATAAGAATATTTTGTTTCTGCTGCTGATAATTGAGCTAGCTGCTGAGAGACCTTATTATCTGCATAATAAATCGCTACATTATCAGGCTTTTGAAACTTAAAAATATTACCCTTGGAGTTCTGGTACTCGGCTAGGTCATCATGCCAATCTAGGTGGTCTTGGGTCACCATAAGACAGACAGCCACTTGCGGGCTTGAATCGACATCATAAAGCTGAAAACTAGACATCTCGTAAATGACTACATCGCTAGATTTGATATTCTGGAGTTCATCTAGTGCGGGAGTTCCGATGTTACCTAGTAAATGGGCAGTTATGCCAGCTTGTCTTAGAATCTTATATACTAAGGTGGCCGTGGTGCCCTTGCCCTTAGAGCCAGTCACGCCGATGATGGGAGCCTTGCAGCTTTGCAAGAACTCGTTAGTGGGGGTAGTTATAGGAGTCTTAATAGAGCTGGTCTGGATCCTTAGGCCTGGGCTCCGAACTAGCAATTGGTAACCATAATTGTCCAGCCCCATAAGAGCATCGGGCCCAAGCACAGATGCTACTCCCTTGGGTATATTCTTATTAAGATCGTTGTCATGGATAGTTATTTCGTTGCTGGACTTGCTCCAATGCCTAAATGCCGACTGGCCTTCTTTGCCGTATCCTAGTATTGCTATCTTCATGGCTCTAATTATAGACTGTTTTAGGCTATTCTAGCTAATTTAGGCCCCCTTACTTCGAAGGGGGCCTAAGAACGATAGGACTACTAAGTGATTTACCTTACGGTCTGCTTGTGGCGGACTGATACGCTATGGATTACCGCGGGACTATTGACCAAAGAAACATGTCCCACCGTGGCATAGATGATATTTATTCTGCTAATCTTGTCTCCTATTGCCATTTTAGCGGTGAAAAGAGCAAAATTTTCTAAATGCGTAGGTACTACTAAATAATTATTGCCACCGTCTACCATGGAGGCAAACCAGGGCACGACTAGAGCATCGAGAGCCGAAAAATATGAATGCACCTTGCTAGGGTCTAAATTTTTATTTTTCCTAAGCTCGCTTAACCAGCGACTTCGATGATTCATCGCTTTTATAGATGGGAACGGGAACCATGTTGGGGCAAGCCTGGTGCCATAAAATGGCGATCCAAACACCTCGACCGAAATAACTCGGTCAGGGAAGTGATTAGCCAATGCTAGCGCCAGCAGCCCTCCCTGAGAGTGCCCAACTAATATATATTCTGTCTCTTTTCCATGATAAAAGTAACGCTCCGTGAGCTGGCTTAGAGAACTATCAATTCTGCCGATGCCCAATAGAGGTATGCTTTCAAGATGTACGCTGAGACCAATCTTTTCAAATAGCTCTATAAGCTTTGCATAGGGGTAGTGTTTGATTCCAAATGGCGGGGCAAATGTCCCCGAAATTATAATTACCTCTGGTTTCATTTCTCACCTCGTTGTAGGGTTGTAGGGAATAAAGCTCATGGCTATTTAATCACAGTCCTGTGAGTTACTCAAGCCGACTTTTTGACCTCATACTTCTCTAAAGCATCTTGAGCTGCAGATTGCTGAGCAGTTTGCTTACTATTGCCTTTACCTGTGCCCCATATTTTATCCTTCAAATAGACTGCCATCTCGAATATCTTGTCGTGGTCCGGCCCTGACTCCGACACTACTTCATAGTGAGGCGTAGTACCTTCTCGCTCCTGAGAGATTTCCTGGAAATGACTCTTGGCATCAATATGGGCTCCCGAAGCCAAGATACCATCAAGCTTAGAATTGATATTTACATCGATGAATTTGGCTGCTTCGTCGTAACCCTGGTCTAAATATATAGCACCTATTATTGCTTCGACCAAGTTAGCCAGTAGGGCCATCCTGGTTCTACCACCGCTCTTAGCTTCTCCCCGGCTCATCAGTAAAAATTTACCTATATCTAATGTTTCGGCCAGATCAGCCAGGCTCTCGGTCTTAACTAAAGCTGCTCGCCAGCTTGTCAGTTCTCCCTCGGGTTTATCCAAAAACTTTAAAAACAAGAAATCTGTCACTACTAGCTCTAAAACTGCATCACCCAAAAATTCCAGCCTCTCGTTGTGATGCTTTACTGTAGAGCGGTGCTCATTCACATAACTGCGGTGGGTAAAAGCAGTTTTGATTAGATCATCGCTCTTAAACTTAACCTTGATTATTGCTTCGACTTGTTCTTTATTGAATACCATATGCTTTTCTTACGCGTTTTGCGCCCTCCTCTAATAATACTTTGGTTGCCTTGTATTCGATAGCCTTAAATGCAGCTTGCTCGTCAAACCAGCTAACATCTACTATGCCTTCTGACTTTTCAGGCAGTAAGGTTTCATTCAGGTCTGTCGATTCCATCAAAAAAACATAAGTCGTCATGAATATCAGTTTACCCTCCATACGATAGAAAAAGTGTATTTTATCTAGCTTATCAATTATCTTAATACCCACGAGCCCCGTTTCCTCTGCAACCTCTCTGATGGCAGTCTGCTCGAGTGTCTCGCCACTCTCTACATGCCCCTTAGGTATACTCCAGCGACCTTTAACATCCTGAAGCAATAAAAACTCCAGGGATCCATTTTTAATTCGAAATATAACTCCTCCGGCAGTGTACTCTCGTACGGCCTTAGAGCGTAGGTCTTTGGAATGCTCTTTATTTTTTGGTCGATTTCGATGAGTCATTTTGGCTGGCATCGACTTGACCGATTCGTTTGTCTTCTCTGGGGTCATATAGCTCGCTTTGTCTGAATATTGTTCCCAATACTCCATTAATAAATTTACTGGAGTTGTCGCCACCAAATTCTTTGGCTAGCTCAACTGCCTCATTTATAACTACCTTTGGCGGTACATCCTTTTTAATTAGCAGTTCGTAGAGGCTCATTCTTAGAATTGACTTGTCAATCTTGGCGATCTGATCAATTGGCCACTCTGGGGCAGCTGGTATGATCATTTTATCGAGTAGATCTAGATTCTTGAAGGTTCCCTTGACTAGATCGATTATAAACTCTGATTCGTCTACTGCATCTCGATAGACCTCAATATTGCGCCTCAATACTTCGTCCGTATCAGTACTTAGGCCATCTATACCCAAGCTATCACGAAAGTCACATTCGTAAATACTTTGAAGGGCGATGATCCTACAAAGATGTCGATTGGAGGCCATTTAGCTAGACCTTTCTTGATCGTGCTAATCCAAGGCTAGCTGCTTTATGCAGCCGCCTAGGTACGGCCTGCCCACTGGTCTTTTCTACAACCAAATTTACTGCGACTAGGCTATCGTGATTGCGTCTCTGCCCACGAGTAGATGATGTTCGGCGTTTCTTAGGTACTGCCATTGTTCTCTCCTTTTAGTTAGAGAAGATATATAAGCAAAGAGCTTTTGCGAAGTGCATTATCGAAATATCGAGATTGATTAGATTAGCGAGTGCTTTATACTTTGCCAATCTAGATTGCACTAGGCATATCTTCGAAATCAACTATAGCAAATTTTAGCAGTTTTGGCAAGGCTAGCGGACTACAAAATTAACAAGCTTACCTGGTACGGAAATGACCTTGACGATATCCATACCACTCATTTTATCGGCAAGTTTATCACGAGCCATTCGCTCAAGCTCGACTGGGCTGTGGGCATTTTCAATGTTTACTATAAATTGATCTCGAAGTTTTCCATTAATCTGGATTACTATAGTCAAGACATCGTCTTTGCAAAGGTTAGGATCATACTTTGGCCAGGCCTGGAGATGAACACTTTGCTCATTATTTAATAATTCCCATAGCTCTTCAGATAAATATGGTGCAAATGGTGCCAGCAGCTTGGTGAATGTTGAGGTTATTACGTTCCACTGCTCTTTAGATATTTGGCCCTTATGTTTTAGGGTCCCGGCAAAATTAACAAACTCCATCATTGCAGCAATGGCTGTATTAAATCTGATTTTTTGAACGTCTTCAGTGACTTTTTTTATAAGCCTATGAAGCTTTGAAACTAGCTCGGCTTCAACTATTGAGTCAAGACTAGCCTCTTTATACTCTGTCGTGATAAGTTCCCATATTTTATTAATGAATCTATAGGTACCCTCGAAGCGCTTCGGATCCCAGGGTCCACCATCTTCGTACGGGCCCATGAACATCAGGTACATCCTGACAGAATCAGCACCGTATTTGTCGACATAGTCGTCGGGGTTAATGACATTGTTCTTTGATTTACTCATCTTCTTGCCATCGGGCCCGTTTATCATCCCTTGATTAATAAGCTTCATGAAGGGCTCATCAAAATCAATATAGCCCTGCGAATGTAAGAACTTAGTAACGAAGCGAGCGTACATTAAATGCAGTACGGCATGTTCAGCGCCACCAATGTAGTTATCCACTGGTAGCCATTGTTTGACTGCCACTGGGTCAAATGGGCCAGCTTGATAGTTTGGGTTGGGATAACGTAAGAAATACCAGCTGCTATCCACAAAAGTATCCATAGTATCGGTTTCCCGCTTGGCCTCACCGCTACATTGAGGACACTTAACATCAAGGAAGTCTTTATTGTCTAAAAGCGGGCTACGGCCATCTTCGCCGAATTTTTGGTTCAGGGGTAGCTCGACTGGCAGGTCGGCTTCTGGTACAGCCACCACGCCACATTTTTCACAGTGGATTATTGGGATTGGTGTGCCCCAATATCGTTGCCTGGATATCAGCCAATCACGCAATCTAAATTGAGTTTGGCTTTTACCAATCTCGGTTTTTTCGAGCCATTTGATAATCTTGGCTTTTGCGCTAGTGCTATCTAGGCCGCTAAATTCGCCAGAGTTTATTAGCTTGGTATCTGCCTCATGGTTACTGCCCTCTGAGCTTTCATCGCTTAACACTTGCGTAATATCTAGGCCAAACTTACTAGCAAATTCAAAATCACGCTCATCGTGAGCTGGCACCGCCATTATTGCACCAGTTCCATAATCCATTAGAATATATTCGCTTATCCAGATTGGTATATTTTGATTAGTCGCAGGGTTAACAGCAAAAGCGCCAGTAAAAACTCCCGTTTTTTCTTTAGTTTCCATGCGATCTATATTGGTCTTAGCACCTACATCAGATATGTATTTTTTTACTGCATCAGACTGGCTATTTGTTGTTATAGTTTCAATAAGCGGATGTTCGGGGGCAACGACCATAAATGTAACTCCGAAAATAGTATCGGCTCTGGTAGTATAGACATCTAATTTTTGAGTTGAGTTATCGATTGGAAACTCGATATGCGCACCAACGCTACGACCTATCCAGTTGCGCTGCATGTCTTTTATGCGTTCAGGCCAGTCAATCTTATCAAGGTCGTCAATAAGAGCGTCTGCATAATCTGTAATCTTAAGAAACCATTGCTTCAAAAGCTTTCGTTCGACTTTTGCGCCACTACGATCGGCGAAGCCATTGACCACCTGCTCATTTGCAAGAACTGTCTTATCGACTGGATCCCAATTAACCAAAGCCTCTTTTTGATAAGCTTTGCCTTCATGAAACATCTTAAGAAACATCCATTGCGTCCATTTGTAGTAGCTGGGGTCGCTGGTCTGAAAAGTCTTACTCCAGTCATACATAGCACCAATCTTATTTATTTGCGCAGTCATGTCAGAAATATTTTGATTGGTCCACTCATCAGCCATCAGTCCTCTTTGAATGGCTGCGTTTTCTGCTGGCAGACCAAACGAATCAAAGCCAAAAGGTTCTAAGACATTCTGGCCATGCATTCTAGAATACCTGGCCAGCGTATCGGCTGGGGCAAAATTGTACCAGTGCCCAATGTGCAGATTACCCGATGGATATGCAAACATCACCAAATTGTATAATTTATTTTTTGGATCTTTAGAGGTCTTATTTATATCAGTTTCTTGCCAAATTTTGCTCCACTTGGCTTCATTTTTTACTGGGTCGTAGTTATTCATAATGTCCTTATTGTACCAAACTTGCCCAGCCGATAGCCAGTATTAAGCTGTCTGCAGGCTAAATTTGCTATATTAGGGGCATGGTATTTATGCTGGAGTTAGCCAGCTTGTGAGCATGGAATTTTCTCCTTTTTGAGCCTGGGCATAGCTAAGGCTTAGTTGGCGTGTGATTTTACCGATCTTACCATCGCCCAGCTTGCGCTTATCAATACTTAAAATCGGAGTAATGTTAGCTGAACTGCCACACATAAAGGCCTCATCTGCAATGTATAGTTCGGTCCTATCGATTGGCCTTTGTTCGCAGGCAATACCAAGTATGCCGGCTATTTGCATGATACTAGAGCGAGTAATGCCCTCTAATATATCGGTTGCCATATCAGGTGTGATAATTTTGCCATCACGGACTATAAATAAATTTGCAACGGTGCCTTCGCTAACATGACCAGTACTATCAAGTGCGATTGCCTCATCGTAGCCATTTTGCAAAGCTTCATTTTTCATTAAGCTGGCATTAACATACTGCCCATTAACCTTGGCCCTTGATGGAATCATATTATCGGCTGAGCGCGTCCAGCTACTAACACAGGCTTTAATACCGCTACGCGGGAATATCTCACCCATCGGGTATACATAGGCACTTAGGGAATTTTTAAGACCTTTTATTTTGGTGCCAGCTATTTCCTCATCAATAAATATCGTAACCCTCACCAGAGCATCTTCCTGCACGCTGTTTTTGCGTAGAAGATTGATCATAATTTTTTCAAATTCAGCATAGCTATATTTATCTTCGAAGCTTTCGAAGTCCATAATGCGAGCTGAATTGCATAGCCGTTTGTAGTGATCCTTTAGTCTAAAAATATTTAGTTCTTTTGAATTTTTATTCCAGATTGCGTTAAAGACGGTGTAAACACTAAGACCGTATAAAACAGGTGAGCTGGCGATGCTTAGGTTGGCATCTTTAAAAGGCACCCACTGGTCTCTGAAATATACGATTGATTTAGAATAATTTAACTTTTGCATATTTATTATTGTATCTGTCTTGGTCGGTCAAGACTAGCCCCGATAGGATATTTTGCACTACAGCCCAAAAGCTTTTCGCTTTTTTCGCTGCCAGGATTTACTTTGCCGCACAACAAAATCTTTCGGGTTAAGGCTTGGATCTAATAATATCCGAACAGCTTCTTCTAGGAAAACGCCATTTTGCGAGCCCTTTACGAGTACCACATCGCCTTTTGCCAAAATTCGCTTTAGAAAATGCCCTACCTCATAAGGGGTTTTGAACATCTTAATATTGTCTGAGTCCATGCCGCCCGCCTTGGCTCCCTCGACGATATTAATTTCAGCGTCCCGTCCTATCACAATGAGCATATCGGCTTTGGCTGCCGCCACCTTGCCAACCTCATAATGCCCTTTCCGGGCATACTCACCAAGCTCATTCATATTCCCCAAAATAGCAATACGCTTCTTTGCATTAATATCGCCTAGCACTCCCAGGGCAGCGATAGCAGCAACAGGGCTTGAATTGTAGCTATCATCGATAATACTGGAGCCATTTACTCCTTTAATAAGCCTCATTCGGCCATTTACTCCCTCTATCTTTGCAAGTCCCTTGGCTATATCTTTTATTTCCATGCCCAGCTGGCTAGCTACGCTGGCGGCAGCAAGTAGGCTACTGAGGCTCTGCACACCCACCATTTTAGTAGTTATCTTGTGACTCTGCTTGCCAAAATAGAGTGTGGCCTGCAAATTACCTGATTTCAATCTCACGATATTGCCAAACCTAATAGAATCTCTTTGAGTGCCATAGCCTACCGAATTTTTTATCTTAGAAGCCTGCTTAGCAAGAGATTCAAATTCGCCATTATATATAACGGTCTTAGCCTGGCTAGCAATCATACAATTATCGTGTATTACCTTTTCAATACTCCCCATACGATCCATATGTACTCTAGCCACACCAGTGATAACCCCATAGCTAGGCTTAATAAAGGCCAGGAGCTTCATCATATCTTCGAGTTCATCATCTGCCATCTCGAGCACAATAATGTCATAAGGATAATTTTTAATAATAGAATTTATCTTTTGGAGAATCCTGTGCCAGGCAACTGGATCCCACAAGTTAGTGGGTGCCTTTAGGCCAAAAAAGCTAAGCGGCAAGCCGATATCCGTATTATAACTATCCTCGCTAAACTGTACTTGGTGGGCAGAGCTGAGCAGCTGCCCTATAGCCACCTTTGCGCTCGTCTTGCCGATGCTACCAGTAACAGCAATTACGGTTAATGTTTTTGAATCCAGTAGCTGACGAACCTTTTTAGCTAGCCGAAGTGCGATTAATTTTTTCGGTAGTTTCTTCATAGTTCGTGTATTCTAGCATAAAAATGCTATCTCTTGATCTTTTTTGCTTTTCGTTGGGGGGTTTTTTTGCTGTTTTTTAATGATTTCTTATAGCGTCGTTTATACCATGCGGGGCCGAATTTTTCTGGTGGCAAATAGGCTCTTACTACACCAAAAAGTACGAATACAGATGCTACATAATTAAGGCTGGAGAGATCAGCCCATAGACCAAAGGCCAATGTAAACATCCCAAGTGCCATGGGTATCCCTGCTATTCCCAGTACATAGTCGATATTCCTTCCGAGTAGTGGGAAGAAATGATCATTAGGATCAGATTTATGCTTTCCCGATGTAACTTCATAGCCGAACCAAAATAAAAATGCCCCGAGCCCAAGTAGTACTAATGCGATTATTCCTGTCATGCTTATATTATAGCAAATATTTAGATTATATATTCGAAATTAAAAATTATCCTACCGGAGTAGGATAATTTTATTGCCAAGGGCATATCGGCTGGCGAGCTCGTGCACCGAACCTTCGGTTCTCACGATTATTACCTACATTATAAAACCCCCTGTGCAGGGGGTTTTATAATGGTGGAGCATATCGGGTTCGAACCGATGACCTCATCCATGCCATGGATGCGCGCTACCAACTGCGCCAATGCCCCAACTAAGGATTTGAATTTACTTGTTTCAAATTCAAGAAATATAACCCGTATAGCAGTGGTATTTTATACGAAAATCAGCTTTTCGGCAAGCCATCTACTAGCTCTGGGTCTGATTAGATCGCCACCTGTATTTTGCTAGCTCCCTGAGCGTGAGGTATATAATAGCTGCCGATATAGGTGCCACCCAATCTATCGGCGCCAAAGGACTGTTACCGAGGTAATTGGCAAATAATGGTACATAAATTACTACTAATACACAAAGCAGTGAAAGGCCTATAGCGAACCAGAGTCGCCAATTGCTAAATATATACCTAGTAAATATAGTTTGGCCAGGTGCTGTCCGCCTAGAAAAGACAGTACCGTACTGACAAAGCACAATTGAAAGATAGGTCGCGGTCGTGGCTTTGCTGGCTAAACCCAAATTGGCGGATGATACTGGCTGGCCGGCTATAGCGAAGGTTATTAAAAAACAGCCATATGCTAGCGCACCTATAACTATACCCCCCAAAATAAGATCTACAATTGCTCTAATACCTAAAATATGCTGCTTGGCATCCCTAGGCTTTCCATCCATAACATTTCCTGTCGGAGGATCCCAGCCCAGAGCCGTTATGGGAAATAACTCGGCCATGAGATCGATGGCTAGGATTTGTAGTGCTGAGATTGCAATGGGTATATGAAAAAGCCAAGTAAAGAAAAGGCTAATCAGGACAACTGCTAGCTCTCCACCATTAGAGGTTAGTGCTGATAATGCTGATTTCTGAATGTTCTGGTAAATAACTCTGCCCTGCTTAATGGCCTCGACCAGAGTATGGAAGCTATCATCTAGCAGTATTATTTCAGCGGAATCCTTGGCGACATCGCTTCCCACCCTGCCCATAGCCACGCCAATATCGGCCCTCTTTAGGGCTGGTGCGTCATTAATGCCATCTCCAGTGACTGCTAAGGTGTAATTGTATTTTTTTAGGATATTAACAATCCTAAGCTTATCAGAGGGGGATACCCTCGCAAAAATTGCTCGGCCTGTCATCACTAGTTTGCTGACTTTTTTATCTGATAATCTAGCAAGTTGGTTGTGGGTAGTCAAAATATGTCTCTGCCCCTGTGCAAAACCAATTTGCTGAGCGATAGCTGATGCAGTGTGCGCTTCATCGCCAGTGACAATAGTGACCACCATGTGAGCCCTATTGGCTGCCAACATGGCCTCAGCGACTTCTTCTCTGGGAGGATCTATCATCGAGGCAATACCTAAAAATACTAGGCCTGACTCAGATTGGTCTGCACTCTTAGGTATCTCCCCTTTAATTGGCCTGTAGGCCAAGGCAATATTTCGCATAGCCTGAGATGACATTTCATCAGTGTAGGCCTGTATCTTTTTGAGATGGTCTTTTTTAATAGGAATAACATGGCCCTCATGAACGATATGAGAGCAGCTACTTACTATTGCTTCTGGAGAGCCCTTAGCAAAGACATACTTTTGCCCAAAGTGCCTAGCGACTACACTCATCATCTTCCGATCTGAGTCAAAAGGGAATTCCCTAATGTTTTGTGGCACTGTGCCTGGCTTGATAAATTTAGCTTTTTGGGCCAAGGTTACCAAGGCAGCCTCGGTGGGGTCTCCAATACTATACCAAGTAGGATGCTCGGAATCTGGCTCGTGTACGCTGGCATTGCTAGACATAAACCCACACTCTATGAGTGGCTTTAAGGCCATTAGCTCCGATTTATCGAGCTTAAAGCCCTCGGAATTAAGCACCCTACCATGGGGCATAAAGCCAGTTCCCTCAATTCTATAATTAGCCCCCAGTGAAAATAAATTAGTCACGGTCATTTCGTTCTTGGTTAGAGTCCCGGTTTTATCCGTGCATATTATTTGAGTCGAGCCGAGTGTTTCCACTGCAGTTAGCCTTCTGACCAAGACTCTGGATTTGGCCAGCTTACCAGCTGCCTGTGCCAAAGCAACATTAACCTCGGCTGGTAGGCCCTGAGGTATCATGGCGGCAGCAATTCCGATAGCGAATAAAAAAGCTTCGCGCAGACCTAATTGGGCGCCAAGGCTGATCGGTATAAGAACAGCCATCAGGATTATCGTTCCTTGGGTTATCCGTAGAGCCAGATTTGATATCTCTTTTTGAAGTGGGGATCGATCAGGTTTGGCTTCCTGGCTAAGTTTTGCTATCGTGCCTAGCTCTGTCTTCATTCCAGTAGCTACGACGACTCCCCGGCCGACTCCAGAGGCCACAGTTGTGCCCATATATACCATATTATTTCTATCTGCTAGCTCGACATCTTTACTTATTGGCTCTATAGAGCAAGCACTGGGGCTAGATTCACCTGTCAGAGCGTATTCGTTGGTAAGTAGACTATCAGCCAGCAAAAGCCTAAGGTCAGCCGGCACACTGTCACCAGCCTCCATCATCACGATGTCGCCTGGTACTAGATCCTGGGCATCTATTTGCATTGGTACCCCACTTCTTATCACCTTAGCGGTAGGCTGCAATAAGCGCCCTAGGCTCTGCATAACTCTATCGGCCCGATACTCCTGTGTAAAGCCTATCAAAACATTAATAGCAATGATGGCAATAAGTACTGTGGTGGTCCGACTATCTTTTAAATACCAACTAAGTCCGGCAGTGAGCATTAGCAGTACCACCAGTAGATCCTGGAACTGCCTTATAAATATCGATATAGTTTCAAAGTGCTTTATGCGTCTAACTTTATTCTTACCTACATCTTTAAGCCGCTTACTAGCATCTAAATGATCCAAACCCTGTTTAGAGCTATGAAGCTCATCCAGACAGGCCTTAGCGCTTCTAGAGTGCCAGTGCGGTGGAGATATGCTAGCCTGTTTCTTAGGCCAAAATAACATCATACCTAAAAGGCTTTAAATATAATACTAACCAATGTAGATATTAGTACGATTGCCAGTGTTCCGAGCATAAAGCCCACAAAAAAACCAAAACCAAGCCTAAAACCATCTTTAAATGTATAGTGTACACTTTTCTGGATATCCGAATCTTCAAGCTCTTTACGGAAGAATTGATCGGCTTTTTTTACTCTTTTGTCGTCTTGCATGATTATAGTATAGCTTACTTTTGGGCCATGACCACTACATGTTTTGGGCTTCGTTTAACTATTCTGTAATTCCCAAATTCAATTTTTAATTGGCGAGCCACCCAGGGCTTAATACGAGCTTCTACGACAAGCAATATAGTACCCCCTTCGGCAAGATGCGGCTTGCTCTCGGATATCATACTATCCACCACCTCGCGGCCTCGATGCGTCGGAGGGTTTGATACTATAAGGTCAAAAATATGGCTACTGGGTATATCATCGTAGCCGTGGCTCGCTATAATATGTGTGTTAAATAGCCTATTTGTTTTGGCATTACTAGTGGCCATCTTGACGGCGGCGATATCGCTATCTAGGCCGATGACATTAGCCTTCGGGTTGTTCTTGCCGAGCCATAAGCTCATGCCACCCCATCCACAGCCCCAATCTAAGGCAGTGGCATACTCAAATTTAGGGATACAACTTATCAATAATTCGGTACCCATATCAATGCCTTTTGGCGAAAAAAGGTCGGGTGCAGTTTCAAAGTCTATTTTTATTCCTGCCACTTTAAAACTTTTCATTAAATCTCGATTTCTTTTCCAGCAATTATAATTTTAGTGACACCCGCTACGGCACCAAGCTTAATGAGTTGCCTGGTAATCCCTTTGCGGCCCAGGATGTGCTGGAGTCTTTGGATTGATTGATACTGGTCCGTATTCGTTCGTTTGGCGAAGCCTTCTATATCCTTCCCGGTAACCACAAAACTTTTGCCCTTTTTAGTGATATCCCACATTGCAGAGTCGTCCAGGCGGATGACTGGTATCTCGTTAACGACCATCTCCTCCTTATTACTTACTTTAATATCTTCCAATAGTATTTTAGTTGCTCTCAGCAGTGCAGTTAGGCCTGTGCTAGCTACAGAGGAAATACTGTATAGGCTATTTTTGGGTGTTTTTGAAACCCTAGATAACTCTGATAGCTTTTTGCCAATATCCTGCTTAGGAACGCTCTCTACCTTCGTGAGCACGACCATTTGAGGCCTTGAGGATAAATCTATTTTATATTCCTTAAGCTCTTTTTGGATAGTTTTATAATCGTCGCCTATTGTATCAGATGTAGCATCGATGAGGTGCAGTAGCACCTTGGTTCTCTCAACATGCCTCAGAAAATCATCACCCAGACCCTTCCCCTTACTAGCTCCGTCTATCAAGCCAGGGATATCGGCCACCAAAAATCCACTACTATCTATATCAACAACCCCTAGATTGGGCTCTAAGGTAGTAAATGGATAATTGGCTATCTTGGGCTTAGCATTTGATATCACTGACAATAGTGTTGATTTGCCAGCATTTGGCAGCCCTATCAGCCCGACATCAGCTACCAGTTTGAGCTCGAATGTAAGTTGTTTCTTCTCGCCAAATTCTCCTAGCTCGGAGACCCTTGGGGACCGTCTCACCGAGCTAATGAAATGGGCATTACCAAAACCCCCTCTTCCTCCATGGGCAATAATTGCCTCGTCGCCAACTTTTTCGAGGTCGGCTAAAATAACTTCATTTTCTATTACCAGCGTACCCGGGGGGACAACTAGCTCGATGTTATCGCCAGCTTTGCCTCTCTTTTTGTTATTACCCCCATTAACCCCTTCTGCAGCTTGCCAGGTCTTACTGGAACGGTACCTGGAAAGCGTGCTGGTATTATGATCGGCGCGCACCACAATACTCCCGCCATCGCCGCCATCGCCGCCATCTGGGCCGCCTTTGGCGTTTGCGCGCGAGCTATTAAAGCTAACGATTCCATCGCCGCCCTTTCCAGCTTCCATTTTTACCTTCGCTACATCTGCAAACATTATCGCAATATACCATATTTTAGGTATATTTTCAAGCAAATAGCCAGTGCGACTTAAATTCTCTAACGCTTTTTAGTAGATGTATATGAAATTACTAGCCGGTGCGCTACCAGAGTTTACTCTACCCCAGCCAGCTGGGCCGTTCATTTCTGTGTAATACACAGTGCTGCCTTCAACTCTCTCAATATACACAACATGATTAGCCAGATATTTAGCTACTCCGGCAGAACCAGCTACTGGGCTATTACCCACTGTCATACCGGCTCGTGGAGCATTGTAGGGCCACTGGTTAGCATTACCGAGCGAGCTTGCTACATACCTGCGGTTAGCTACATACCAGGTGCAGTAGCCATATGAGTAGTTATTACCAGCAGAGGCGGTCATGCTATATGCCGAAGCTGCTCCTGACTTGACGCCAGTAGATAGGCTACCTACCCGAACAGTTGGGGCAACAACAGCAGGCTTGATGCCGTCGGGGATAATGAGCTTAGCCCCTGCACCAATAGCCTTGCCCTCGAGGGCGTTAAAGCTATCTATCAACGAGGCACTACTTTGGTACTTAGTCGCTAGTAGCGAGATATCATCACCTTCCTGAGCAGTATACATTATACCGTTCACAGGCAAGATGGTAAGCTCAGAATCCTGTTTAATATTATCGCCGTCCTGGATATCATTGGCCCACTTTATCGTGTCCGATGTAATGTTGAATTTAGATGCTAAAGTATCTAGGTTATCGCCAGGCTTAACCTTATAAGTTATAACATCACGGCTTACCGCACCTGAGGCTATAACTGAGGATTTATTGGACAAAAAATCATCGCCTGATGTAGCTAATGAACTAATATTAGTTAGCTCTCGAGCCTGTTGAGCGATATCTTGAGCTATAAGACTTTGTGTTCCTGAGGCTAACACAGCCCCAGTGGCGATCATAGAAGTCTGGTTCTTGGACGAACCAATACCCTTGGTGCTAATGGCCAGGCTAGAATTAATCCTGCCGGCAGTAGCTACGCCGATTATTACTATTAAAGCTGCTGCATGAAATGCATAGCGGCCATATTTAGTCTTCTGATTTAATATTGCAGTGCCCGCACCAGCATTACTGGCTTGGCTGGAATATTCTTTTTTAGATGAGGCCGAAACCTCTTCAATGTTTGTTTGAGAAAAAGTGTCTTGCCCAACGCCCACGAAATTTTCGGGACGAACTTGTAAGGGGAATCCTACTACTTTTCTACTAATAAACTTCTCCTTTGTACCTGTTATTCATTACTATCGTATATGGTACTTAAAATAGACTGCAACTTGTCTGTCCTCAATTAATGAGCCGGGGGTTTCGACCGAAATTATCCCCTAAATCTGACAAGTCGATGCAGGTAAATTTAAATGATAAACTCACAAACCCTGCTTACGCAGGAATTAGACACAGTGCTTATCCTTTGAATTTACGTGGGTATAGTCTACCAATAGCACGAGGGACTGTCAAGTAGCACTTTATGCCTACACAAAGGCATAAAATACCTAGTTAAGGTATCTTTCGATGTTTTGCTGGTGTTCCTGGTAGGTTTTAGCGAATACTCCCTTGCCATTTTTATCTGCCAAAAAGAACAAATACTCGGATACAGCAGGGTTTGCAGTTGCCATAATTGCTTCAAGACCAGGGTTACAGATTGGCCCTAATGGTAGACCGCTGACCCGATAAGTATTATAAGGGGAGTCTATTTTGAGGTCGGCTGGTAGAGTTTGTGTTTTACCTGTGGCATAATTTACCGTTACATCACTCTCTAGTTTCATACCAATCTTAAGACGATTATAAAAAACGCTGGCAACGAGCTTCCGATCCTCGAGAGTATTTGCCTCTTTCTCGACAATTGAAGCCAGCGTGATTAAATCATTTAATTTAGTAGAGTTGGCAATATCTGGACTGAGCTTGGGGATAACTTGAGCAGCAAAGCTATCGAGCATCGATGAAATCTGCTCTTGTGGAGTCGATGATAGGAGGATATCGTATGTTGCTGGGAAGAGATAACCCTCCAGGCTGTCTTTATTGGATCGATATGCGAGGAATGCCTGTGTATAAGAATTAGGCGGCTTAGAGGCCTTAATAAAGGCTTGGGCGTCTCCGAGACCCGATTTAGCCCATTTTCGGGCCATTTCCTCAATAGTTAAACCTTCCTGAAAGGTAACCTTTTCGGTCGAGATAGCCCCTGACCCTAATAAGTCCGCGATCCTCGCGAGGCTCATGGATGGGCTTAGTAAATAACTCCCTGGCCTAAGATTGCCCCTTGAAGGGCCAAATTTAGCATAAATAGCGAATAGGCTTTTATTAGTAATAAGCCCCTCGCTAGCTAGCCTAGCGGCTATACTATCGATGCTACTCCCTTGCTCTACCTTAAAAACTACATTTGCATCATCACGGCTATTTTTTGGGCTACTAATACCTATTACAAGCCATGCCACCAGGATCATGGACAGCATTATAGCCACACCGACGATTATGAGTATCGGTTTTTTAAGTTTGTTTTTCTTGGAGGAAGGACTCGAGGATAATACAGGCGGCGTATTGGTCGATGATATCTCTAGTTCGGCTGGAGATTCTACTGGGGATCCTTTGCTTGGCTTGTTCGGTTGTGAGTGCTTCATCTTGTAATTGGATATCTATATTGTAGCTGCTAGAAAGCTTGCTAGCAAACAGTTCGGCTTTATTTGTCTGCTTAGTGTTCTCGCCTTCTAGATTACGAGGCCTGCCAACCACGACTTGGGATGGACTATACTGGCTTAACAGGTCTTTAATAATGCCCCACATTTGAGGGTTATTTGGTATTGTAATTAAAGCTTCGGCTGAAGCCTGTTCCGCAGGCTTCAGAGCGACACCAACTCGCACATCCCCATAGTCAAAGGCCATCACCACTGCTTCGTAGTCGGGCTGGGTGATATCAAGCATACTAATTTGTAGAAACCTTAATATCTACTGTTATTTTGCCCGCTAAAATAGGCATATTGGGCATCAAACTCGGCCATGTCTCGACTTCGGCGCCGGTGATTTGCTCGGCTTTTTGTCTAACTATGTCAGATATGTCTTTTTTAGATTTACCTGCAGCTTCCTTAGCTATGGCGTCCTTGTCTATTGGGTCTCCATAGAACGCCGAGGTTTTAACACCAAGCTGAATTTTGTCCGTGCTAAATTGTTTTATAAGAGTGTATTTGCCCTCCGATACACCATTTTGGTAAACTTGCTTATTGCCCTTGAGCTCATCCTCCACTTGCTTGTCAAATAGCGCATCAATATCGGTGTTTTTAGCTGCGAAGCCAGTGTACTTTATCTTAGTAGTAACATTGACCTTATCGGCTTCAGAATCCTGAGGGACTGAAGTGTTGAAATCTACAAAGTCGCTTTGGATAGTTTCAGTGAACAATTTCATATCGCTACCTGCTTTTTTGGACAAATCATCTTTTGCAGAGGTTGACTCCTGTTCAGCTTTCTTCCTGGCCCCGGAAATATCTTCGGCCGACAAAATAGTGACGGTCTTGGTGGATCCACCGCTGGTCTGACCCGAAGACTTGTAGAGGCTCGAATAGCCTGCAATAGAGAAGTTGGTCGGGCCAACATTATATGGCTCTCCTGGAGCAGATGCAGTGATCTGAACATCGATGCTATCTGAGCAAGCCACAACTCCCCCGCCAGCAACGCCAGCTGGTATTGTTGCGGTCTGAAGAGTTGTAAAGTTCTTGCCGCCACCAGAAACAACACTCCCCGCGGGCAAGCTATGAGTGCTAACATCATCACAATTTTTAACTGCCAAAGTACCTGTGGCCTTGTTGCCTACTTCTTTTTTACCTGTTGCTATAATCTCAAAGCTGAGGTCCTTATTAACCTCTAATTTTTTTGCGGCTAAGGTTTGAGTCGATGGGTCAGAAGAGCTGGAGGCTGCGTCGAGTATAAAATTAAAATCTAGGCTGGCTTTTTTGGCCTTTGCTAGAATAGTTACTTTACCGGTCGGTACAAACACATATAATAGTATAAACACAATGGCCGTAACCCCCGTTATGGCAGCGAGCCAGATTCTCTTATTGAGTTTGCCATAATCAGGGACTTTCTTGCCTTTGCTGCCTTTCAGGCTATCAGGCTTAGTGGCCCTACTTAGCTCATCGACCTCCCCCTCGTCATCACTCAAGCTAATATGCTTGGCCTCAAAACCTGATGAGCTAGTTGATTTTGACTCTTTAGGCTGGGCTTCTTGGGAGGGCTCTATAATTTCTATATCTTTATCTTTCGGGGCTATGCCATTTATATCTGGCACTTGAGCAGAAGCCTTTACCGAAGAGGCGACTGCCAAGCCAGCTGATCCTGCTAAATTCTTAGTTATCTTGTCATTTGTGACTAGCACCAGATCTTTCTTAGAATCCTGAGCCGCCTTTTTGAGAAGCTTAACATTTACTGAACTTTGCAGCAACGCAGAACGAGATGGCACTACTAGCCTGACTTCCTGGTCTTTAGCCTCTTTGAGCTGTTCTATGGCTTCTGTAATTTCTGTATCCGCGTCTAAATACAACACACCTGGGTTGGGGTTTTTAACATTAGAGTTACTCATACCTGATATTATACCTCAAGAAGTTTAGCTTGGGTATCTAGCGTTCGACTTTAATCTATAATTTAGGTCAAAATCGGGCCAATAGACAGCTAAACACCCCTTCGTTACAGAAGCGGATAGCTCCCCGAAAGGGTGATTAAATTATTTGGCTTGGATTGCTTCTAGTTCTAGCTGATGGCCCCTGAGGCTCATATGCGCTAGGGGTAGAGATAATACTAAAAGGCACATTGCCATGGAAAAGCCTGCTACCACAAATGGGAATCCGAAGCCGACAAAGCCGGCTGATGATTGGAGGGCGAACTTTGCCTTGCCCCACATATTTGCCCCAGATGGCTCTACTACTTGTTTTTCTCGACAGTACTTATCGGTACTGATGGCTATAATTATTAGTCGCAGCTCATAGTAGACGGCTGGAATCATAAAAATAAGCATTGTGGCTATAACCTGAATTGGGATGATAGCCCAAGCCCCAGCTACAAGTGCTGCCATCATAGACAGATACAGGACCTTGTCGGCCACAGGATCCATTGCTTTGCCAAACCTGCTAACCGTACCTAATCCACGAGCGATTGCCCCATCTAGGCCATCGCTTAAAAGCACGACTGACATGAAAGCTAGGCCCATGTAGAGATCTAGCAAATTCCTATTTTTGTAGGAAGGATAGATCCAACAAAAAACTACTATTAACGAAAGTGGCAGCCGTAAAGTGCTGATTATATTGGCAAAATTTTTACCAAACCAATTGTTTCTTATGGGGTACAGCACGGCTACGAACGGGAAAGCTAACAACCTAAATATTGACCTTGACTTAGTGTTAAGTGCACTAATGGTGCTTTTGACAGCTATGGCAATTGTCATGATGACTCTTTCTACTGGTAGGAACTAGTACACTATCCTAGCATAGTAAACAAATTATGTCTGTAGTATAGCGTTAATACCTAGATAAGCGTTACAATAGTAACTATGAAATTTAAACTGCCTAAAATAAAAAAGAGCCATGGCGATCAGTACATTGTATCGTTAGATATCGGCACTGAGTATGTAAAGGCTCTAATAGGACAAGTGGTAGATAGACCTGACAGCAAGACTGGTAAGAGCGAGCAGTGTGTAGAAATAATTGGTGTTGGCAAAAAGCGACAAAAACTAACCGATATGGCCAATGGTGCAGTAACGGACATAGCTGGAGTGGTAGATAATTGCGACGCGGCCCTGCGAAAAGCCGAAGAGCAGGCCGGCGTAGTCGCCAAAGATGCTATTCTGGGGATAGCAGGCGAACTAGTTAAGGGTGGCACGACCAGCGTTAGCTATCGTAGGGCAAAACCAGATGTCAGAATAGACGCCGCTGAGCTTCAGGACATAATAAGCCGAATCCAGAAGCAAGCACTTGATAATGTGCGAAACCAACTTCGCTGGGAGACAGGAAGCGATGATATGGAGGTAAAGCTCGTTAACGCGGCAGTTGTAGATGTGAAGATAGACGGCTATAGAGTTACGAACCCAATAGGATTCCAGGGTAAAGATGTTACTATCCAGGTATTTAATGCCTTTGCGCCAATGGTGCATCTAGGGGCCCTGCAAACGGTGGCATCAGATCTTGACCTCAATTGCATCAATATTGCTGCCGAGCCATTTGCCGTAGCCAAAAGCATTGGTGCCAATGACAGCACAGAGTTCTCCGCAATATTTATAGATATAGGCGGCGGCACAAGTGATATCGCAGTGGTAAATAATGGCGGTGTCCAGGGCACCCAAATGTTTGCAATTGGCGGACGAAGCTTTACAAAAAGAATTGCCAGTAGCCTGGGACTGAGCTTTGACGAGGCAGAGGAAATAAAACTCAAATATTCGGCCGGCAAGCTAGATTCTAAGCTAGAGAAGTCTGTCAATGAAGCTCTAAAGCCAGACATTGGAGTTTGGCTATCAGGTATTGAAATTGGCTTGGCCGAATTTGACCAACTCGATCACCTACCACCTAGAATCCTGCTATGCGGCGGAGGTAGTGCTCTGCCTGAAATTAAGAAAGCCCTAACTACTGGCGACTGGCATAAGTCATCTGCTTTTGCTCGAAAGCCATCTGTAGACTTTGTTACCCCTAAGCAAGTTAATAGAGTAATTGACCTAACTGGCAAGCTAGACAGCCCGCAAGACATCACCCCTATGGGACTGGCAAATTTGGGATTAGATATTGTTGGCTCTAAGGGACTTGGCGAAAATATCCTTCAGCGACTGAGCCGAACTATGTCGGTTTGATTTATAATTGAAAATATGGAATTCAATAGCAACAAAAATAAGATTTCAATTCTAATGTCAGTAGCAGTTGTAGCATTTATTTTATTAGCTGGGTATATAGCTTCTATAGCCTACCCAGTTCAAATTAATACACAGCCTCCCCCGTCTGTCCTGGGGGTTCTGGCTAAACAAGAGGCAGCTTCACTGAAACTAGAATTACATAACTACCAAATAAAAGCTGGTGAGCTACCAGATAATTTTGCGCATCCTGATAAATTAGATAAGATCATAGCTGCCTTAGATTGGCAGAACTACTCGTTGGCTTTTTTTGAGATTGATATATATTCTGAAAAACTCAGTGATGATCTCGCCAAGTTGAATGCTAAAATTGCTCAAGCTGAGATTGACAGAATAAAAGCCTTAAAAGCCTATAAGCAAGAGGCGCCAAAAGCAGTCAACAAAACCATTCAGCTACCAATATTGCTCTATCATAAAACACCTGGCAATTTTGCTGCTCAGCTAGACGCTCTATTGGCCAAGGGCTACACCACCATTTCTATGGCTCAACTAGAAAACTATTTTGATGGCCTTGGCCAGCTGCCAGCCAAGCCTGTGGTAATAACCTTCGACGATGGCTTTAGCGATCAGTCTGCAGCCTTCTCTCTATTGCTACAAAGAAACATGAAAGCTACATCCTACATTGTGGTTGGTGGCGAGAAAAGCGGCTGGTGCATAGGCGCAATGCGCCGCCCGCAAAATTGCGGTGATAGCTACCTAAACTGGACTCAAATTCGTGAGATGACAAAATCTGGCCTTATTGAAATTGGTGCTCACACCATAAATCACGCAGATCTAGCCGGCCTTTCGCCTGCTGATCAAACTAGAGAAATAGTGGATAGCAAAACTATTATTGAAAAAGAACTTGGGGTAAAAATAACTACCTTCGCCTACCCTTACGGCAGATACAGCCAGGCAACAATAGACATAGCTCTTAAGGCTGGCTTTAAAAGTGCTGTCACCACCGTGAGTGGTCTGTCACAAAGCAGTGCCAATCGTCTCACCCTAACACGCGTTAGAGACGCCCTACTTCTGCCCTAGCTATTACTCTAATATAGCCTTTATTCGGCGCACTCCAGCTGAGCTAGATTCTTCCTTTACTATTTTAAATTTGCCTATTTCGCCAGTATGATCAACATGTGGCCCACCACATATTTCTTTTGAATAGTAATCAGCTTCTGGGTCGCCTACTGTATAGACCTTGACTGTATCTGGGTATTTTTCGCCAAAAGCACCAAGGGCCCCCTCTTTAACGGCTTGGTCTTTAGTTACTTCTTTACAGTTAAGTGGCAGATCTTGAGAAATAATATCATTTACCATTTTTTCGACTTTTGATATTTGCTCGGGAGTCATTTTTTCATCATGGCTAAAATCAAAGCGCATTCGCTCTGCAGTAATGTTACTACCTCGTTGCATAACATGCTCACCCAAGACATTTCTGAGGGCTTTATACATCAAGTGCGTGGCGGTGTGGTAGCGCGTGACTACCTCGCTGTCATCTTCTAGGCCACCCTTGAACTGGCCAGCTGTTGCTGTGCGGCTACGATCTTTTTGTTTTTGCATTTCAACTGCAAACTCGTCTTCAAAATTTTGGCCAATTGCAAGATTTGAACGCAAGGCTTCTTCAAGACTTAGTTCCTTAGGAAACCCATAGGTGTCATAGAGCACAAATGCATCACTGCCCGAAAGGTATTTTTTGTTTGCTAGCATTTTTTCAAATTCTCTTAAGCCTTTTGTAAGGGTTTGCCTAAATGAATTTTCTTCTCTTTTTAAAACACCCATTATTAGAGTAGGGTTTTGTAGCTCGGGGTAAGAGTCTTTGTAAAGCGATATCACTTTAGGTGCAATTCTACCGAACAGATCTTGATGAATTCCCACTATCAAGGCTTCGCGAATAGCTCTACGGGCAAGTCGTCGCATCACATAGCCCTGATCTTTGTTGTTTGGCACCACCCCGTCAGCAGCCATAAAAACAATACTTCTTGTGTGGTCTGTTATTATTCGTACCGATCTTAGGGATGATTCTGGAGTGGTTTCAGCAAATACTTCTTGATGCGTTTCGTTAGCATATTCTTCAACCGATGATTTTATTTGTGAGAGCATATCTGTGTCATAGACATTATTTAGACCCTGCAAGACTGCGCTGGTGCGCTCTAAGCCCATACCCGTATCTACATTTTTTACCTCTAGCTCAGTATAGGTTCCGTCTGGCTGGCGCTGATAAGACATAAATACATTGTTCCAGATCTCGACAAAATCAGTGCTTTCTGTATCAAAAACTGGATCTTCTTCTTTCCCCAGATAATAAAATATTTCAGTGTCAGGGCCAGCCGGGCCTGTAGCAACGCCGCCTTGCTCCCACCAGTTGTCGGCCTTGCCAAGGGCTAGTATCCGCGTGCCTTCTTCAGCAACAATTCCAGCTTTGGCAAATTGCTCTTGCCAGAGTGCGATAGACTCTTCGTCTTTGGGTACAACACCATCTCCCTGGTAGACAGTTGTATATAGCTTAGTTGGGTCTATACCAAGCCATTTTGGGTCTGTCAAAAATTCCCAACTCCAGGCTATAGATTCTTTCTTGAAATAGTCGCCAAGGCTCCAGTTACCAAGCATCTCAAAAAATGTAAGGTGGCTGTAATCGCCGACCTCCTCTATATCTGTTGTTCTTACCACTTTTTGGGCATTTGCTAGCTTCTTACCTTGAGGGTGAGGCTGGCCAAGTAAATAAGGTACCAAAGGGTGCATTCCGGCGGTTGTAAAAAGCACCGAAGGGTCGTGTTCTGGCACCACTGGGGCACTAGGAATTATGGCATGGTCTTTTTGAGCAAAAAATTCTAAGAATTTTGATCTAATTTCTGAGGTATTCATAGCTACAATTATAGCAAGTTTTCAGGTTATGGGCGAGATACTAAGCTACTTGGCTATATTTTTTCAGCTTTGTCGAAAGCCTTCACAAAAGAGGCCTTTTGGGCTGTTTGCAAATCGATTGTGGCTTGGTTAGTGGAGCAATTGGCCTGTGGGGGTGCATAGCCTAGCACAAATCCGCTCAAGGCTTTTTGCTGAGTAGGGCCAGCATCGGTGGCATTAGCGAATTTACTAACTGCACCGAGTGGTAATGTACCGAGGCTACAATACTTGCCGGGGTCGCTACTATCGGCTCCCCATGCCTTACTCTGCAGTGATCCGGTCGAGAAGAAAGTCGTGCTGCCATTTACGAAATATTGTAAGTCTTTAATATCGTCGCTTAGCGGCAATTTGTATCCAAGCTCCTTAACCTCTAGGTAACTGCTGGTAGATGCTTTGACAACTACCTTAGCGGCTGCAGCAGCGGCAGCGCTAGCAGCATCTTCAAGGGCTTTTTTACCATCTTGAAGTGTCACAACTTGGGCTTTGAGGTCATTTATTTGCTTGTTGTAATCTTTCATTTTAATGTAGCCGTAGATGCCGATACCGATTAGGGCTAGGGCCAATACTATACTAATAATAATCCAAACTTTTTTTGATTTGTCTTTCTTGGGTAATTCAATACTGTGGTCGGCTTGACTGTGGCGCATGGCTGATTTGCTATTTTCGTCTTTGGGCATCATTTGCTCCTTTGAATTATTATTTATTTAATTGCTTAAATTGTAGCATAAGAACAATGGATTATACAGCCATGCCTCTAGCGATACTTCAGCTGCAGTGGCTAACGAAATAGCAAGTGAACTCTACTTGTAGTTGCCGGTTGCGCCGATATATATCAGCTTCCAGCTTTCACTAACCGAAATAAATAATGGGAACCCACGGCGCCACCATTGTGATTTGCTCCAGCGATCATCGAAAGCAGATACGCCCAGCAGCTGGTAGTCTTTACCAAGCACAGACTCAAATGTTTGGTTTGCCCGACGCTGGTGATACGGACTAGTGACAAGGATCAGTTTTTTTGCACCTGCCTCCTCGGCTATACTTTTAGTGTTAATTGCGTTTTGGTAGGTGTTTTGGCTTTTCTCATCGATGTAGATATTGTTGGCAGGAACCCCCTCTGCTAGGGCCTGGTCGCGCATCGCAAAAGCATTACTGGGGCCGTCGTCCAGAGCGGCGCCAGAAAAAATAATATAGGGTGCATAGCCCTGCTTGTAAAGCTCAATGCCTTTTTGGGCACGGCTATTAGTCTGGCCGCCACTAACAACCACGATCGCATCAGATTTTTCTAAATTGTCCTGTGGGCTCAAATAAAAACCGACCCCCACTAGTAATGCGAAACCAATCGCTAGGGCTACTGAAATTATTGCTAATGTCCATCCTAAAAACTTTTTCATTGCTAATATAATTATAGCAGAAAGCACAATCGGCAACCTTTGGGGGTTCTGGAATAAGATGGTCTAATCTATGACAAATTCGCCATCGCGATGAGTATTTTTTGAAATATTCCAGTAAGGCCCCTTGTATACCTCGATCATTCCATCTATGGCCTTCTCGAACAAGTCCACGAACTGTTCGGCCTGCTTGCTATCGAGCTCAATCGTCTCAAGGCTAGCATATTCGGGTTGGCTAATGGGCTCTCCCGTGGGCAGGTTCACAACCCCGTGAACAGGATGTGGCGTGGCATGATCAGTTATCTCCTCGGTGGCCGTCGAAACATCGCGCTCAATACGCCCCGTCGGATTAATTTTATAGATCATGGTGGATTCTACTTGTGGCGAATGGTCTAGCAGTGGATCCTCACTACGCGCCGTGTTTTCTCCACGCAAAACTGTGCTTTGATCGGTATCTATTAATGTATCCCTAGTTGCATCAGAACCCTCAGCACCAGTATTGCTCTCGCTTGCCTTGCTCCAGGGGCTAGAGGAATTTAGTATTTTAGATAAAATAATCTCAATCTGGTCAGATTCAAAGTTTTTGAATGCCTCATTTGATTGCTCCTTAGGAATATCCATACCTTTGGCGCGTTCTTCCAAAAAATACTTTCTAGCATTGCCTAGTTTTTCAATCAAGCCTTTGAAACGATCAGCCTGCTCAATCCGTTCGGCAATTTCGGCTCGTTCTGGATTATCTGGGTCCGGTCCTCTTGGGGTTGGTTCGTTATTCATAAAACTATTTTAGCTTAAAAAGCCCTTTCGCGTTAGTGGCAGTTGAGCTAATGAGCTCAGAATACTGCTCGCCCCGCAACTCAGCCAAAAACTCACCAGTGTATTTTACAAAGCTCGGCTCATTACGCTTGCCGCGCATTGGAGCTGGGCTCAAATACGGGCAATCAGTCTCGAGTAGTAGCCGGCCGGCCGGTATAATGTTGGCGGCCTCAAGCTGGGCTTGGTCTTTGGTGAAGGTCATAATACCGTTTAGGCCAAAGTAGAGTTCGTAGCCCAAGGCTTGCTCTACTTCTTTGGTGGTGCCAGTGAAGCTATGAATGACGCCGCGCACTTTTGGGTAGTTTTTGAGTACCTTAAAAAAATCTTCCCAGGCGTCTCGAACATGAAACACCAGCGGCAGCTCGAGCTCTTGGGCTAGCTGCAGCTGAAACTCTAGTGCATCGTGTTGCTGGGCTTTGGGCGAGTTATTGCGATAATAATCTAGCCCACACTCGCCTATCGCGACTAGTAAACCCTGGTACTTACTATCACGAGCCAGCTTGCCAATCACTTTTAGGCCGTCGCTGCCTAGGCTAGCCTCGTGGGGGTGAATACCGGCCGTAGCGTAGAGCTTAATGCCTTGAGCCATGGCGATGGTTTGTGGGCTCATCACAAACTCTAGAGCCTTAAGTGAGTCTTGCGGCGTAGTGCCGACGGTTATAATGCTGGCCACCTGGCTGGCATGGGCATTACTAAATACATCGGCGAGGTCACCGCTAAAGTCGTCAAAATGGATGTGGGCGTGGGTATCAATTAGCATTAGTATATGTATTATACCTTTTAGCCCTGAGGAGTCGCAACAATTACTTCGCGACCGTCGTTTTGGCCTTCGCGAGTACAGCTATACAGCGTTAGCTTAGGAGTCTTGCTGGCTAGCTCAATGCTGGTTTCACTAGGCTTAACAGTGCGCTTTTCACTCACCTTATAGCTATATCTTTTGCCTTGCCAGTCTACAAATATATCATCGCCAATC
>JAPLVO010000014.1 GCA_026397045.1 Patescibacteria group bacterium
TGAGAATACTATAGCCGGCGCCGTTACTACAGCTGGTCTTGGCGCTGGTGTTGGTCAGTATGTAGTTATAGGTGCTACAAAATGGCCCGCCACCACCCACGGCCGCGACCACTAGGAACTCAGCCTCTTTGTCGGTCTGGGCAGGCTTCCTGGATCCAAGATAGCTATCGCCAGAGATCTGGCCATTTATCTTGCCATTAGAAACCACATCCCCGCCCTTTGTCTGGAGCCACGGATAGAAATACGGTTCTACCCTACAATCTTGGCCCGGGAAGGAGGGGCAGATAGATGGCGGGTCACAATTGCCATCGGCTGGCTTTGGCAGCCCAGCATATTTGCTGCCTGCGGGGCAGAGCTCAGGGAGTGTCGGGTTACAATTACCATCGGCTGGCTTTGGCAGCCCAGCATATTTGCTGCCTGCGGGGCAGAGCTCGCTGCCACTGGGGTTACAATTACCATCGGCTGGCTTTGGAAGCCCAGCATATTTGCTGCCTGCGGGGCAAAGCTCGGGGGGTGTCGGGTTACAATTGCCATCGGCTGGCTTTGGCAGCCCAGCTAGCTTAGTGCCCTGGGGGCAAAGTTCAGGGGGAGCAACAGTGCCGCCGCAGGGTGTGTCTGGGCCAAATACTATGGTGTTGGGGGCACCAATATTTAGCTGCTCTTCTGTGCCATTGGCTAGTTTCATGTAGGCCCTTAGCTCGTGGGGCTTGTTGTCGTGGAGCCGATTATCCATCCTGAGCGAGAACGAATAGGGTCTATCAAGATTCCCCGGGGCACTAGCAACGATTGTCTTATTTAGATCCCCAGCATCAGGAGATATATTGCTGAATTGGAATCTGATACTTGGAGCAGTGTTTGGCTGAGTACCGTCATATGCACTTCCGTTAAAGTAATATGCGTCATTGGATTTAGCGCAATATATAGTGCCCTTGAGGTTTCTTTCTAGCTCGAAAACGACATTTACCTCCTGCCCATCGGCTAGGCCGATGCCACCAATGCTGCAGTTGCCTGTGTTGCCTGCAGCAGTACATGCTAGAGTACCCCCCTGTGACGATTTAACACGATACCCAATTGGTACGGTGAGGGTACTTGTGTATTTAACATTGGATTCCGTACCTTTTATACTATCTTTATTAATCCATAAAGAGCCCCTCTGCCAGGGATTATCAGATGAAGAATCGGACCAGGAGTTGATATTATTGGTGAGCTTCACATTGGTTGATACCGGGGCTGTCCCTGAAAAGTTTCTGGTGGTGGTAATTTTACCGACACGGTCTGGGGCATCTTCTACAAAAACAAAAAATACAAAAGTCTTATACGGGTTTAACGCTGGCACCCTAGCCGACTTGCCATCAAAAAACTCTTTCTCGCCCAGAGTGCCGGGGGCTTCAAAATTCCAGAAACCCCTCCATTTGCCTTTAATATCAACCCCTCCTATGCTTATTGTCTGGGCGTCAGCAGTAGCATAGGCCACGCTGACATCTAGCTCGAATTCCTTGTCTGGCACATCAGCTAATTTACCGCACCAAATAAGATTGTCGAGGGTGGTACTATAAAATGTTCCCCCACCGATAAGATTGTCGTATGTTTCTGGGCCTATACCGAATGAGTAGCTATTTTCATCTGGGCTATCATCGTTGTTGGTGTCGAGGTGATTACCGCCGTATGGGCTTGCTTTGATAGGTATGGCTATACCATTACTGGTAGTCTTAGAAACTACATCTACCTTTCCGCCATAATTTAAAGGCTCAGTACCAGATATGCCGTACCGCTGCAAGGCCATACCTACCGCCAAATCAGCGGGGGCGGCTGCCTCAGCGCGCCCTACAGATAGAACTGTAATACCTAAAAACGCGAGAATAAATAACGGTAATGCAAATAAATATTTGATTTGTTTCACCTTGTTTTACCTCTAGCAATCACCATTTGCCTATTAAACTCATCAATCGACTCCGTTCCTTTCAATACAACATCCAAATATATTGCAAAATACCCGACTTCTCTTTTTTTACCACTTTTCGGTATACCGGGGTCTGCATTAATTACGCCAATTCCGCTAATACCAGGGCTAGTAAGATTTTTTAGAAAGCTGTTTACAGATTCTGCTCGCCCGTCGTCTTTAGTAGGCTCATTACTCAGATAATTAGAAGAGAAAAATATAGAACCATTTGCCTCGTCGTTAAGGGTTAACCTCAAATCATTTTTAAGATTTTCTTGTAGCTTTTGAGGCGTAATTGTACCATTTTTAAGCTGGCCAATAGCTTCTTCAGCTCTTTGCTTAGCATAGTTTCTGTCCTCCTCTAGTGTTTTGGGGTCTCCATAATTAGGGATGGTTTCGCCATCTACTTTGTTAACAATGGTATTACCGAACCAGAAATAAAAAATATAGCCCTCGTAGTAACCACTGCCCAATGCTAGTTTTTTCTTCGAATCAATAATACTACTTATGTATGAAGCAATTGAGTTCTGGGCTGGGGTTTGGCCTAATAAGAACTTGGCCCCTTCAATATCATTGTCATTTGGCCCAAACCCCGTGACATATCCTGCCAAATATTCCGCCTGGGTTGACTGTACGAGCTTATTTTTTTCCTCTACGCTTAATGAACTTACTCCTGGGAAATTATTAAATGAGCTTAGAGCTTTATCAAAGGTCTGCTTGTCATCCAGGCTCTTGTTTTGTTGGCTTGGTTCTTGCTGCTTGCCGCCCAAACCAAGCTTGGAGATGATGTCGTTGCCGAAGTTAGTTTTAGAGAGTAAAAATAATGATAATACCACCAACCCCACTATAAGTGCGGCAATAGCAGCCAATTTAAGCCCCTTCTTGGGGCTAGAGCCGCCAGCAGGAGCCCCACTGCTAGCCTGGTGACTGTGGGGCTGAGCTTGGGGTGGATGCTTTAGGCCAGGATGGCTAGCCAAATGCTTATCGACATTGGGTTTTGGGTTCATGATTTACTCATAACAATTTTCATTATACCCCATACGCTTGGAAAATAAATAATTATTGGCTGCTAACCTGTGAAAATGGTATAATTAAACCTTATGGAAAAGCACAAACTATGTCGCTGAGTATCGGTATTGTCGGCTTGCCCAATGTCGGCAAATCAACCCTATTTAATGCCCTCACCAAAAATCGCGTGCTGGCGGCCAACTACCCATTTGCCACTATTGAACCGAATGTTGGTGTTGTTAATGTACCCGACGAGAGGATAAATAGACTTTCAGAAATTTCCGGGAGCGCCAAAACCATCCCCGCTAGCTGCACATTTGTGGATATCGCTGGAATTGTTAAAGGAGCTAGCGAAGGTGCAGGGCTGGGCAATAAATTTTTGAGCCATATCCGCGATAATAATGTCATAGTGCAGGTTGTGCGAGCATTTGAAAACGATGATATCGTGCATGTCGAGGGGCACATCGACCCTAAGCGAGATATAGATATTATCCGTACTGAACTATGCCTGGCGGATATAAACAGTACCCAGAACAAAATTGCCAGACTAGAAAAAGAAGTTAAGACTGAGCCTAAGCTAATCGCTAATCTGAATGAACTCAAAAAAGTTGAGCAATTGCTCGATAATAGCGAGCTTATTTCGGAACACGATGAAATTGATATGGAGCTTATAAAGGACTTGCAGCTATTAACAGCCAAGAAATTTATCTATGTGTTTAATATAGATGAGAATGATTTGGGTAATGATGAAGTTAAAGTGAACCTTGCCAAGCTCGTTGCACCAAGCCCGAGTGTGTTTTTGAGTGCCGAAACCGAATCCCAGCTAATGGACCTAGAGCCTGCGGAGGCTCATGAGCTGCTCGAGAGCATGGGCCAAAAGGAATCTGGGCTCAATGCGCTGATACATTTAGGATATGAGACTCTAGGATTTATTAGTTACTTTACTAGCGGAGAGCAAGAAAGCCGAGCCTGGACTATCCGTAAAGGCACCCTAGCTCCGCAGGCGGCTGGCGTAATTCATGGGGATTTTGAAAAGGGCTTTATAAAAGCCGAGATAGTCAGCTACCAAGACTTTGTGGCCGGAAATGGCTGGATCGGTGCTGGCGAATTGGGTAAGACTCGAATAGAGGGTAAGGACTATCAATTCCAAAATGGCGATGTAGCGGTATTTAGACATAGCTAGATCTAAATAAAAAGACCCTAAGCAAATATTGATTACTACTAAGGGCTGTTTATTTTATTACTTGGCGCGCTCTATATAGCTGGCGCTACGAGTGTCGACCTTGATGATGTCGCCTTTTTTTATAAACTGAGGGGCTTGAATTTTTAGGCCGGTTTCTAGCTCTACTTCTTTAGTGCTGGCAGAAGAGCTATTGCCTTTGTCGGCACCTGGCGCACTAACTACCTTCAAGGTGACATTTTTGAGCCAATCGAAACCTATTATTTTGTCGTCATACACTAAAGCGTCAATAGTACCGCCCTCGACGATATATTTTGGAACATTATCATCGAGCTTATTATCAACCTCAATGGTTTCATAGCTTTCTTGATCCATGACGCTGTAATTGGTGCCAGAACTATATAAATATTGCATGGTTTTACGATCTATCTCGGCTGAGGCGACCTTTTCATCATTACGAAAAGTCTTATCGATTACCTGGCCGGTGATCAAATTCTTTAGCTTGGTGTTTACTATACTACCGCCGCGACCCATCTGCTTCTGGGCATACTCTAGAACTTTGTAAGGTGACCCTTCAAATTCTATAAGCGTGTCCTTGCGAAGGTCAGTTGGGCTTAGCATTATTTAACCACAAATGGTAATAGTGCTAAGTGCCTGGCACGCTTTAAGGCAACTGCCAGCATGCGTTGGTGCTTCATGCTTGCGCCTGTTTTTTTACGGCCGTCAATTTTGCCTACGCCATTAAGATAGCGCTGGAGCATTTTGACATCCTTGTAATCGATGAAGTTTATCTCTTCTGCGTATAGTTTATTCTGTTTAGCTTTATAAAAATCTGCCATTATTGTTTCCTTTAATTAGAACGGTATGTCGTCTAGGTTAATTTCGCCGTCGCCAAGGTCGTCTACGGGAGGTGTGTCATCTTTTTTGGCTTTCTTAGTGTCGGCGTTTGAGCCTGCTTCCTGCGGCATATCGGCTGGGATGTCTGGGGCATAATCCCCGCCCTCAGACTGGCCACCGATGAAGTTAATATCGTTGGCTACTATTTCAGTGCGTTGTCTTTTGGATCCATCTTCTGCATCCCAGTTTCGGGTTTGTAATCTACCGGAAACTAATACCTTACGGCCCTTTTTAAGATAACTATCCACTAGCTCTGCTAGCTTGCCCCAAGCGACGATATTGTGATACTCCACTGCATCTTTCTTTTCGCCACTTTGATCCTGCCAGCTGCGGTTGGTAGCCACGCTAAATGAGGTTACATTTTGTCCACTCGGAGTAGTGCGCATTTCTGGGTCTCGGGTTAGGTTACCCATAACAATTGCTTGGTTAAAATCTTTTGCCATGATTATTTATCCTCGCCTTTTAATACTTTGGTCTCTTTAGCTGGCTTGGCCTCTTTGCTAGCGACCGGCGCAGCTTTGGGTGCAGCTTTAGGCTTAGCAGTTTCGTTGGGTTTTGTTATGTATCGGATATTTTCTGTAGAAACGATAAGATAACGCATGACCTCTTCTGTGATGCGAAGCGCTTGGTTAATATCAGATACTTTGGCAGGGTCTACTTCGATGTTATAAAAAACATAGATGCCCCAATCCTGCTTATTGACTTTATATGCCAGCTTGCGCTTGCCCCAGTTATCCTTTTTGACAATCTTGGCATTGCTCTTAGAGATAATTTTTTCTATCTTATCAAGAGCATTGGCAATGTCTATTTCGAGATCAGGATGTAAAACTACGGATACTTCGTAATTTCTAATTTTAGTACTCCTCTCTTTTGGCCCCGCTTAGCATGTTTGCTAGGCTTCGGCTCCGACAAATTGTGGGAGCAAAAAGGTTATTTGATTTGACGAATATATTGTAGCTTATATCTGTAGATTGGTCAATCCCAAGCACTATGGACTGGCAAAGGCTAGCAACCGCGATGAAGAGGCGGCATGATAAGTATGAGAATCTTGTATAAAAATGATAATATTAGAATTGAATAATGAATAAATATAAATCACAATGCATAAACTAGCATCCGGGCTGATTGGGCTTGATATATTTAGTGTTCATATTGGACGAAAAATTGGCAAGGTATCGGGCATGATTAACAACAAGAAAGACCTTAGGATAGAATGATGTGCGGTCGGTTTCAGGTGATAATATCATAATCGATTCAGAAGACAAATTATCGTTCACCGAAGATCTGCTCAGGCAGAAAGATATAATTGAGGACGACTTTAGGCTTATAGGCGCGAAAGTAGTGTCTAACTCAGGGGATAAAATGGGCAGGGTAAAGGACTATAGTATCGACTATCAGAACTTTAGAACCAGGAAAATACATGTTAGCACTCGCCTGCTCAATAAACTGCTACATGAGAGATTGGTAATCGACCAACAGGATGTCATAGATGTACGCAAAAACACAATCATAATTAGTGATTCTAGGGTTAAGCTAAAGAATTATGTAGCAAAACTATTGCCTAGCAATTAATAGCTGCCTATAATTAAAAGCAAATGGAGGTGTGATTTGCTAGTTGTCGTGGTGTGGGCCGTATTAATGTTAATGGTTTTTAGGTTAGTCCTCAAAAAAAACTGAGGCCTGTATAGCTTGCTTTATTAAGCCATAGGGATAACCTTTACGAGCCAGATATTCAATCAACTTTTGCTTGTTCTGGTATTTGGGCTGCCGGGCCTTGCTCTCGACCAATTGAGACAAACACTCGAGCTGCTTGGCATCTGATACCTTTGCCACGGCCGCTGCAATTGTATCCTTGTCTACTCCTTTGCTAGCGAGCTCCATCCGTAACACCGAAACAGGCTTAGGGCTAAGGAGCATTCTATTGCGAACCCACATATCAGCGAATTCTATATCATCGAGATACCCCTGCTGGGTAAGCTTGTCGCATGCTGACTTTGCATCTTGAGCGTCGTAGCCCTTTCGGGTAGTGAGATAGGCTATAACCTCTGTGGTGCTACGGGGCCTGATGGCCAGAAATCTAATGGCGCAATTATAGCATTTGGAGCCGCTATGAGCTCGATGTAAATCAGCTAGTGTTGAATCATCGATGGACTGATTTGGAAGCAGCGAGAACAGAGATAGATCAGCTTCGGAAAGAGCCAGGGCGTACTTACCATCGATGAATATATTATAGTAGCCCTGCCGTTTTGCCTGAGGCTTGACATCAGTGATCAGTGGCATGGCGAACTAACTACTGAAATGCCGCGATCTAATAGTTTTGTCGAGCTCTGCCATGACCTTGGGATTGTCTTTGAGAAATTGCTTGGCGGCTTCCCTACCCTGGCCAATCTTTTCGTCCTTATAGGAGTACCAAGAGCCAGCCTTGGCTATGAGTTCTTCCTTGACGGCTAGGTCTATCATGTCCCCAGATGTACTTATGCCCTCGTTGTACATAATGTCGAATTCGGCGACCTTAAAGGGGGCTGCGACCTTGTTCTTGACTACCTTGACCTTAACATGGTTACCTATGATATTATCGCCATCCTTAAGCGCTTCGCTGCGTCTGATGTCGAGCCTGACAGAAGAATAATACTTTAGGGCGTTTCCACCTGAAGTTGTTTCTGGGTTACCAAACATCACACCTATTTTCATCCTAAGCTGATTTATGAATATCACAGTAGTGTTGGACTTAGCGATTACGCCCGTGAGCTTTCGTAAGGCTTGACTCATGAGCCTAGCCTGCAGCCCCATATGACTATCCCCCATATCGCCCTCTATTTCGGCTCTTGGTACTAGTGCGGCCACAGAATCGATAACGATTATATCTACTGCGCTACTTCGTACCAAGGTCTCGCATATCTCTAAAGCCTGCTCCCCCGTATCGGGCTGAGATATTAGCAAATCGTCGAGTCTTACGCCTATTTTGGCCGAGTACTCAGGGTCCATTGCGTGTTCGGCATCTATAAATGCTGCCAACCCGCCATTTTTCTGAACTTCTGCTACAGCGTGAAGCGCGAGTGTGGTTTTGCCACTCGATTCTGGTCCATATATTTCTACTATTCTGCCCTTGGGGAGCCCCCCTCCAAGTGCGAGATCGAGCGAAAGGCTGCCTGTCCGGATAGTTTCTATAGCTACTTTCATTCCCTCGCCAAGTTTCATGATTGAGCCTTGCCCAAACTGGCGCTCTATTTGTTCTACAGCCAGATCGACGGCTTTTAGCCTAGCTGACTTCTCGTTTGCTGCGGCTGCTTTCGATGTTGCGGATTTGTCCTTTGGGGTTGGTGTATTAGTCAATTTGCTCTCCTCTTTAATGATTGTTTTTGTGCTCATTATCCTCCTTGTTCGGTTAGTGTTTGTATCCATGATACCGAACGCAGTACGAACATGTCAATAACTTTTTAGTACTTTTAATTGTACTTGTTGCTGCAGTCTATGTACAACAGATTAAAATACCTAGCGGTAATTATCAAAGCTCACCGGAAACTCAAACTTAGCAGACTTGAGGGCAGCCATTACAGCCTGCAAGTCATCACGGCTGGCCGATGTTACCCGTACTGCTTCACCTTGAATTTGTGTCTTCACCTTAGGGAATTCTGATCTAATAAGTGCAGTAATTTCTTTGGCCTTTGTCTGATCTAACCCCTGAACTAATGTCAGAGTCTTGCGAGAAACCATATTGCTTTCGTTAATCTCGCTGCTCTTGTCTAAAAACTTCAAGCTCAAGCCAGCCTTGATAAATTTGCTTTCCAGCACGCCCTCTATAGCCTCGAGCTTAAGTTCGCTATTGGCCTCGATTTTGATCTTGTTGTCTTCTCTATCGTAGACTAGTTTTGCACCGGTTCCCTGAAAATCATAGCGGGTAGCTATCTCGCGGCTGGCTTGGTCGCAAGTGTTTATCATGGTACTTAGGTCATATTCGCTTACGACATCAAATGAAGAATCTTTTGCCACTTATTTAAGTCCTCCTTATTAAGATTAGATTATAGCAGCTTTAAACGCGCTCAACTAGTTAGAGTACTCTCTTATCTCAGTCTTAGCGACATCAATAGTACCGCCGTAAAGCACATGCGGCGCGTAACCATAAATTAAGATCTGCCTACCCTCCTCAATACACTCTCTGTAATAAGCTTTTGTTCTACCGGGTAAGTGACAATGATTTGCGTAATTCTCTTCGGTGAATGGCAAATAGACATCTTTGTTGTTTACAATTGCTTTGATAATCAACCGAGATTTGTCGAGCATATTGGCATTGATACAAAATACTTTCCAGGGTGGGTCTTTGACAAGATCAGCATCCTGAAGAGCTTGCCTGGTCTCGCTTGGCTCAATTGGTGACAAGTGAATAACATCGTTCCATTTACCAAGGCCGGGTATTTCGGTTTCCTTAACCCCCTCTCTGTCCTGATACTTTTTAGATTGTTGCTTGAATACCTCTGGAAGTGTATTCCTCAAAGTGTTGAGAGGGTAAAGAATTGTGCCGACCATCTTCTTGGGTACAAAGTGATATAAATACATCATGCGAACTTTAGTGTAATGACCACCAATGTGCGCCAGTGCTTTGGAATAGCGCTTGTCACCTCAAATGAAGAGCCTTTTGTCATATCTTATACCATAACAAAGTAGCTGGCGTTTGCAGTTCAATGTAAAAAAAGCCTAATGATATGTTCATTGTATATTGGTATCCTTCGCAAATAGTATGTCTTGCTTCGGCTCAGCCTCCGAGCCAATCTGGCCAATATCTTTGCCAGCTACCTTGGAGTTGGTAACCACTACATTGGTACTTGCGGCGTTGCTTGTAGAGATGCGGACACTTTCCTTCGCCTGAAAAAGCTGCTTTGCGCCAGGCAACATCGTGCCCTTGAACGCATCTTTGCCATCGACCTTAACAGTGATAAAGCTGGCCTGGGTGGTGATATAAACTTGCAAGTCGACTCCATCAAAGCTGGCTGGCCTAACATCGGTGGGCAAGGCCAGCTTTGAGCCTTCTATTTTTGCGTCTACAATAATCGTTTTAGAAGATTCCTTACCAAACTTATTTCGGGCGCTGATTTTTATCTGATTAGAGCCATCAACAAGCATCACTCGATCGCTGAAGGAGCCATCTGGGGAGCTGAGTATCGGCGAATCATTGATAAAAACATCTGATCCGCTATCGACTTCGCCGCTAACAATTATGACACTAGTGTTGGTGCTACTTTTGTCTTGATTGGCCAAATTTATAACTGGTGGCACCGATAGCTGTGAAAGCTGTAGCCCCACATAGCCGACCATTATAAGAACAAACAGGCTTGTCAGCCCAGCTAGGATTGTCCTGGGGGTTATTACATAGGTTTGTGAATCAATCGGCTTGATCCCTCTCTTGACCTTAGACGCAGATGGCTTAGCGAGCGTCTGCGTGTCCTTTAGCCTTTCTGTAGAGTACACCTTGAGGATTTGATTGGTATCAAATCCAAGCTGATCGGCGTAATTTTTGACATAGCCTCGGCTATAGACATCGTCTGGGAGGGATTTGTAGTCACCTGCCTCTATGAGGCGAAGATATTTGACCCTAATATGAGTGTCTCTCTCGATATCCTCAAGGCTAAGATTTAACTCCTTTCGTCTTCCTGAGAGAATTTGCCCTAGGCTCGAATTGGACGATCTGGACTTCTGGAGTTTGGATTTTGGCTTAGGTGATTCATTTGGGGTCACTTTCGCCTCCGTTCACCTGCTCCATGCTATCTACCAGTACCGCGCGCGGCCTGGCGCCATCGGCCGGGCCAATAATGCTCTTTTCTTCTAGCTGAGAAATTAATCTAGCTGCTCTAGCAAAGCCGATCCTAAACCTCGTTTGAAGCATTGTCGATGAAGCCTTACCGCTCTCTATGACAAGCTCTGCGGCCTGGTCGAATAGTTCGTCATCATCCCCATCGCTTGGGCCGAATCCACCGGCGCTAGAAAGCCCTTTGATCCTTACCGACTGAGCCAAGACCTCGTCGTTGTACTGTGGCTCGCGCTGGGCCTTAAGGAACTTCACTACTTTGGTAACTTCATCTTTTTCTATCAAGACACCCTGGGCTCGCTTAGGCTTTATAAATGACGACGGGCTCATAAATAACATATCACCGTTGCCCAGCAACTTTTCGGCGCCTGAAGTGTCAATTATGGTTTTGGAATCATTATACTGGGGCACTGTAAAGGCAATACGGGTTGGTAGGTTATTTTTAATGGTGCCCGTTATGACCTCCACTCTTGGGGTCTGGGTAGCTAGAACCAAGTGTATGCCGGCCTTACGAGCCATAGCTGCCAGGCTGGATATTAGCGACTCCATATCCTTCTTGGCTTTTAACATCAAGCCCGCCAGCTCATCTATTATAATCACAATATAGGGCATTTTATCGGTGGTCTTGAGCTTATTGAACTCATCTATATTCAGCACCTGGTTCTCCTGTAGGAGCTTCAGGCGGCGCTCCATTTCGGCGACTGTCCACTTGAGCGCCGATATTGTTGGCTCTGGGTCATTGATGACTGGGCAGAGCAAATGGGGCAAATTATCATAAAGGGAGAAGTCGGCTCGTGTTGGATCGACCAGGATAAGCTTAAGCTCACTTGGGCTGTTGCGATAAAGCAGGCTGATAAGTAGACTGTGGATCATTACACTCTTACCGGTCTTGGTGGAACCAGCAATAAGTAAATGAGGGGCTTTATCTAGATCACTTGTGATAATTTCACCAGATACATCGCGACCCAAAACAAAATTAAGCTTACCCTTGGTGGCGCTAAGCTGTGGTGAATCCAGGATATCTCTTAATCTAACCTTAGCGCGAGTTTTGTTGGGCACTTCGACACCGACCAAACTCTTGCCTGGTATCGGAGCTTCAATTCGGACATGTTCAGCCTCAAGTGCCAGCGCTAGATTGCGATCTAGGGAGCTAAACTTAGATAGATTCACTCCTCCTGGTGGCTTTAGGGTATATTGGGAAACTGTTGGGCCAACATCAACCCCCTGCATATCGACTTTATAACCGAAGTCTAGGAAAGTCGATTTAATAATTGCGCCGTTCTTCTTGGCGTCTCCTGGATCGGGCTGGGAGGTATTAGACTCTAGTAAATCTAGCGATGGGTATTTCCAATCGGCATCCGAGGCCATAACTATTGGTCCAGAAGGAGATTTTTCTGCTTCTCGGGCTTTAGCGTCGCCGATAGTACCTCTTACGGGAAGCGAGGTATTGATCTTAAAGCTCTTAGTGTCTAGATCGGCGGTGTCGTCTTTGGGCTTGCGTAGTGGGGAAACAATCTTAGCTGCTATCTGCTTTAATCGAGCATTAAGTGACACTATCACCGATATAATCATAAGCATTGAGAAAATAAATATAACAACCCAGCGAGTTAGGATTGGAGACACTAATGAGTAAACGCCATACCCCACCAGTCCGCCATAGTTACCGATAGTGCTAAGATCCAGGCTAACTTCTGGCGCGATAATGGCCTGGATTATTGTACTGGAACAAATGAACAAGCTGATGAGGCCCAGTATATTGTGGAGTCGAATCGGATACCTTTCTTGTGCGAAAAGCATGAATGATACCCAAAATAACGCCAAGGGTAAAAGTATTATGCTCTGGCCTATCAATAATCTGAGAGACTCTAGGACCCAGCGACCTAGGCTCCCAGCTACACCAATAAGTGCCAATATAATAAATACACCTACAGTTATTAAAACTATAGCTAAGACTTCTTTTAAGACCGACCTCTTAAGGCCAGATTCCATCGAATTCGCAGCTTTAGAGTCTTGCTTCTTCTTTTTGCTTGGTTTGGTTTTGCGTTTTGGCATATCTGTTATTATATCCTTAATAAGTAGACTGTTACTAGAGTATTCTTTACATAGCAATCTGCCTTTAACATAACCATTATAGCATATTTATGTAATAAAAACAACGCTTGTCAAACATAGGCTGTTACCAGATAATATAAAGATGAAAAATATCCTAAAGCTAACAAAATACCTCGGCAAAGAAAAAAGACTCTATATTATTGTTTTTATTCTATCCGCGATTGCTGCCTTAGTTAGCGCCATCCTACCCTTCCTATTTAGCAATATCATCAACGATTTGGCCAAATTAGGCTCAGGCGTGGAGCTGGGCTCAATTAGCGATAGCCTAATATTTTTTGTCTTACTGCTAGTTTTCAATAGAATAATCAGCTTCTTCAACGAGAAATATGGTGATACCTCTAGAATAAATATGGTTACGGGCTTTAGGCCTAAAATATTCAAACATATCATAAGCCTTTCAGTGGACTACACCGAAAGGCATCGTGCTGGCAGTATCCTAAGTAAGGTTAATACTGGTATCAATGACTTTTTTAACTGGCTATTTCAGCTCACAGCCTGGTCGACTTCGCTTATATTTGAAACCCTATTTGTCTTAATCATCCTACTCATAAAGCTCCCCCAGGTTGGTTTGGTATTCGTGGTGATTCTACCGATAATGGGTCTTATATCTATAAAAAAGATTCAAGCCGCCAAGCAGTACCGTGAAAAAGCTAATAAAAACTGGGAGTACCAGGCTGGGTTTTTAGCTGAATCAGTCGGCAATCTATCCACCATTAAGGCGATGAGTACTGAAAAAAAGTCGATCAATAAATTTGAGTCCTACCAAAACAAAATCTTAGCCAACAGACTAATTCAGTTCAAGTATGATAGATGGTTTAATTTGGGTAGAGACAGCCTCGGAGACATAGCATTACTTATCTCGGTTATTTATGTGTCCTACATGGCGTACAACGGCAAGCTCAGTGCTGGTGATCTATTTTTAGTAGTGTTTTATGCTAGGAACTTAATATCTTCAGTGGCGCCACTTAGTAGGTTTATCAATGATACAGCTGAGTCTGATATAACTACCGGTCGGTTGGTGGAGCTACTCGAAACCAAGCCATTGGTGACCGATAAGGAACATGCCAAAAATCTAGACAAGCTGGAGTCTGTAGAATTCAAAAATGTATATTTCGAATATCCTAATTCTAAAAAAGGTGCTATTTTTAACATCAGCTTCAAGATAGGCCCCGGCAAATCTCTGGCTCTAGTTGGCCCTTCCGGTACTGGCAAATCCACAATCACCAAGCTACTATTTAGATTCTATGAGCCTACATCCGGGCAGATTCTCATTAATGGTCAAGACATAACGAATTACAGACAAGATTCGCTCAGGTCGAAGCTGGCTATCGTAATGCAAGATGTTGCACTTTTTAATACCACCGTCAAAGAAAACTTATCAATCGCAGCCGTCAAAACTTCAGATACAGACATACAAAAAGCAGCTCGCTTGGCTAATGCCGATGAGTTTATTTCTAATTTTGATAAAGGCTACAACACTCTCGTAGGTGAGCGTGGTATAAAGCTAAGTGGTGGGCAAAAACAGCGCATCGCAATCACCAGGGCAATACTCAAAAACCCAGATATGATTGTGCTTGATGAGGCCACTAGTGCACTCGACAGCGAGACAGAACAGCAGGTACAGGAGGCTTTAGGCAAACTACTCTTCCACAAGATGTCGCTTATTATTGCCCACCGACTCAGCACTGTTAGGCATGTTGATGAAATAATTGTTATGAAAAATGGACGAGTCCATGAGTCTGGTAGCCACGCTAGCTTACTACGCAAAAAAGGACTGTATGCCAAGCTATTTAACATACAGTCCAAAACCGGAAAAGTTGATTTGTAAATTATTTTGTATCCGAGATGTATTTGTAAGCAAAGGCTCCAATAATACCACCGATAATCGGTGCTACAAAAAACAGCCAAAGCTGGCTTGTGGCCTGACCGCCAACAAAAATGGCGACACCCATACTACGGGCAGGATTTACCGAAGTATTATCGACAGGAATACTGATCATATGAACAAGCGCCAGCATAAAGCCAGCCGCTATTCCGCCAAAGCCTGGTGTGAATTTCTTATCGGTAGTCGATGCAACCGCAAAGACCAAAAGTGCCGTCATGACGATCTCAGTAAAGAATACAGTTCGTATGCCCACTCCTGTTGGTGATAGCTCGCCCCAGCCATTAACAGCAAAAGTCTGCGCAGACAGCACGAACCCTGGTGTATGGGTGGCGATTACATATATAACCAGCCCTCCAAGTATCCCGCCAATAATTTGTGCGGTGATATAACCTGGAACTTTGTTCCAATCGAACTTCTTAATAGATGCCAGTCCGATTGTAACGGCTGGGTTAATATGCGCGCCAGAAATATGCCCAATCACATAGGCCATAATTAGTAACGATAAGCCAAATGCTAGTGATACACCCAAAACTCCAACTTTGTTTGCAGCTAGTACAGCCGTACCGCAACCGCCCAGAACTAGAATAGCTGTGCCAAGCGCCTCTGCAATGTATGGCTTCAAGTCCTTCATAAAATCTCCTTAGTTATGAATTTAATATACTACCAAGCATAGTGCCATGCAAGAATAATATTCGGACTACTACTAAACCTCGATAACAACCGGCAATACGATTGGATTACGCTTAGTTATTTTGTAGAGATAGTTACTAAGTTCATCGCGCATACGAGCCTTGAATATAGGAGAGCTAGCAGGAACCCCCGGGCTTTTATTGGCAAAAATGTTTTTAACAATCTTACGCGAATTATTTAGTATATCAGCGTTGTCTTTGACATAAATGAAGCCTCGGCTAATAATGTCTGGGCTAGTGACTAGCTTGCCGGTTTTTTTATCGACCGTGGCAACCACCATAAAGACACCATCGCTACTCATAGCCAATCGATCCTTAAGAACGATTTCTTGGACATCGCCAATACCAGCTCCGTCGATCAACACTTCGCCCGTCTGGACTTTCTTGCCAAGCTTAATTACTTCTTTGTCCATTTCTAAAGTTTGGCCATTTTCTACTACGAATACATTTTTAGGGTCATAGCCCATGTCGAGCGCAATTTTAGCATTGTGCTTCATATGATGAAGCTCGCCGTGGATTGGCAAATAATACTTCGGTCGAACTAGCTCGATCATCTCCTTAACCTCATCAACATTAGCGTGCCCTGAGATATGGAATATGCCCAAATCATCAATCGCTTTGGTTCCATCCTGATAAACATAAGCACCCCAGCGGAATAGATTATCCACCATGCCAAAAATGGACTTTTCATTGCCTGGGATCATTGAGGCAGAAAGTACCACAATATCGCCTTCTTTCAATTTAACATCACGGTGTTCGCCTCTGCCCATGCGTTGCAGCGCCGAGAATTCTTCACCCTGTGAGCCTGTAGTAAGTACGGCTAATTGACTATCTTGGTAGCTCTTCATATCCTGAGCCTTAACGATAAGCCCTGGTGGGACTTTGACATAGCCAAGCTTTACGGAAAGCTCAAGGTTATTAACCATACTTCGACCAGCAACAACCAGCTTACGATGGGCTTTTTCGACAGCATTAATTATAATTTGCATTCGCGTAATCTGACTTCCGAATGAAGAAATTATTACACGCTTGTTATAATTACGCACCATAATCTCATCAAGCGTTTTGATTATTTCTGTTTCTGATGGAGTACGGCCAGGATTTTCACAGTTCGTGGAATCGCACATCAAAAGTGCAACGCCTTCATCGCCTATTTCCTTTAATCTACCCTTATCAGATAGCTTGCCGTCTAATGGCTGTTCTTCGAAGCGCCAATCGCCGGTGTTGATGATTGTACCAACAGGAGTGTGGATCGCCAACGCACAGGCGTCGGGGATAGAATGATTTATGCGTATAAACTCTACCGTGAATACACCGAGTTGGATTTTATCATGAGTGTCTTGATTTATAGTGTGTAGTTCGGGCTTAAAATCTAGATGGTACTCTTCAAGTTTGCGCTCTATAAACTTAATGGTAAATTTAGCGGCGTAAATAGGGGCCGGGATCTTAGGTAGTAAGAATGGAATACCACCGACATGGTCTTCGTGGGCATGTGTAATGACGATTCCACGGATCTTGTGCTTGCGCTCCTCTAGATAGGTAATATCTGGGACTACTAAGTCAATTCCAGGCTGGTCTTCGTTCGGGAAAGTAAAGCCCATATCCATAATGATAATGTCATTTTCGTACTCTAGGGCCATTAGATTTTTACCAATCTGGCCAAGGCCACCAAGCGGGACAATCTTGAGCTTTCCAGCGTCTATCTTGCTCATACCTACTGGAGCGGCTATGACTGGCCTGGTGTCAGTTGGCTTACCGTTTTGATTGAAACTACCGACGGCATACTGAGTCGGGCGCTTATCGAAGCGTCTATTGTTATTATTACGGGGCCGTTGGAACTTTTGGTTTTTGTTATGAGGATTACGCCCTGCATTACCTGCCGGTGTGGGCTTTGAGGCATCCCTCGACTGCTCTGTGGTTGCAGAACTAGGGGTGGCAGTTGGCGAACTTGAGGCTGAGCCAGCGGAGGCCGGAGTGGCTTGTTTGGCTTGGCCTGCTTGGTTGTTAGGTTTTGTAAAACCTAGGTCTTGAGCCGTTAGTGGACGGCTTTTTAAATCATCTTTTGACATACTTTTATAATATATCCTTTCTTATTTTTTAATAGATTATTAACTGATTAGTTCTAATATTTTAGGTATTTTTGTAAAATCCTGTATCAATACCTGGCGCATGGAGCCATTATATAGGGCTGCGGCTGGGTGATATAGCGGCAAAAATGTGCCCTCGATTATAAGCTTACTACTAAATTTTACCCTGGCCTCAATATGCTCGCCATGGACTTGGCCTATCTTGAGATTTGGGAAAAATACATTCATTGAATGTCGGCCTAAAAATACAATCAGCAAGGGGCTGATTACTTCTACTTGGGCGAGCAAGCTCGGGAGGCAGGCTTTGATTTCGGAGGGCTTGGGGTCGCGATTTTTAGGAGGTCGAAACTTCACGATATTAGTAATGAATACATCCTTTCGCTTCATACCAATTCCTTCGAGCATCTCATCTAAAAACCTACCGCTAGCACCGATAAAGGGCTTACCTAGCTTGTCTTCTTGAGCCCCTGGGGCTTCACCTATAAACATTAGTTTGGCGTTGGGATCTCCTTCGCCAGGTACGGGGTTTTGGCAGTTTTGGGCTATTTTGATATCTATATCACGATTCGTAATAGATTTGGCGATGATATCTAATTCGCGTCTCTTTTGCTTAAGATCCATATATCCCCCCAGTCCTACCCGCATTAATGTGGGTAGACTCTGGACTGACAGTGTCTACTGCTTAGCGGCTTTAATGGAAAGGTTTAATCTTCCCCGATCGTCTATCTCGGTAAGCTTGACCTTAACTTCATCACCTTCACTTAATTCCGAGTGTATATCCTCGACTCGTTCGTCGCGTATCTGGCTGACATGAACCATTCCTTCTTTGCCTGGTAGGATCTCTACGAATGCTCCAAATTCCATCACCTTAACTACTCTACCGTCATAGATCCTTCCAACCTCTGGATCGGCCACTATTGATTCGATCATTTCTTTGGCTACCTTGGCTGCTCCCGCATCAGAGCCCGATATCATTACAAGGCCAGAATCTTCTATGTCGATATCGACACCTGTTTCTGAAGTAATACGCTGGATGGTCTCGCCACCCTTACCTATTACTTCTCTAATCTTACTCGGGTCAATCTGGAGTTTGGTTATTATAGGTGCAAAGGGGCTTAGTTCCTCGCGAGGCTTAGAAATGACCTTAAGCATGGCATCTAGTATTTCAGAGCGGCCTAATTTGCTCTGCATAAGTGCAGATGTGAGTATCTCATGACTAAGGCCCTTGAGCTTAATATCCATTTGCAAAGCAGTGATACCCTTAGCTGTTCCGGTTACCTTAAAGTCCATATCGCCAGCAAAGTCTTCGGCGTCTTGAATATCAGACAATATCACATATTCGCTAGGCTTAGAGTGGTTGACCATAAGCCCCATCGCTATACCACTAACTGGGCTCTTGATAGGAACTCCTGCATCCATCAGGCTCAGTGTACTGGCGCAAGTTGCGGCCATAGAGGTAGACCCAGCACTGCTTAGTATCTCCGTAACCACCCTGACAGTGTAAGGGAAATCTTCCTTCTCGGGCATGACTGGCAAAAGGGCTCGCTCGGCGAGATTACCATGGCCTATTTCTCGGCGGCTAGTTGACCGCATTGGCCTAGCTTCGCCTATTGAGAAAGATGGAAAATTATAGTGGTGCATATAGAATTTTTCGGTATCCTCTTCCATCGACTCTATTTGCTGGGCTGCCCCAGCTGGAGCCAAGGTCGTGAGTGTTAAGCCTTGTGTTGCTCCCCTGGTAAACAAGCCGCTGCCGTGGGTGCGCGGGATTAAACCCACCTGCATGCTTAAGGGTCGTATTTCAGTACTCTTACGATTATCAGGCCTAGCAGAGTCCTCTAGGATAGATCGGCGAATCTCTTTATCTATGATTTTCTCAAATACGACCTCGATATCTGGATGTCCATAGCGCTTTTTGCCATCATCCTCGACATCATTAGGCAATATCCCAAACTCAGCCATGACTTCATCATGAAGCTCATCTATCGCTTCGTGGCGCTTGGTCTTATCGGCATGTCGGACTCGATCCCCTAGGCGATCTGAAAGATACTCATAGACCTTTTCTTCGGCTTCTTTACTGGGTACAAATAGCTCATATTCCTTAGTCTTAATACCAAGTTCCTTGATCATTTTATTTTGGATATCAATCACTGGCTGCCACTCTTTAATGGCCAGTTCGAAGCCTTCGAGGATTAAATCCTCGGATACTTCGTCGGCAATAGACTCCACCATTAGTATGGCTTCCTTCGTACCGGCAACAGTTAGATTCAAATTGCTACCTTCCTGCTCGCTAACTGTAGGGTTTACTACTAGTTTGCCATCAATCTGGCCTATTCTGGCAGCCGCCACTGGGCCTTCAAAAGGTGTACCAGCCAACATTAAGGCGGTTGATGCAGCGATAATTGCGATTACATCTGGCTCGTTTTGAAGATCGGTGCTCAGTACGGTAACCACTACCTGCACATCATTGCGGTAGCCTTTAGGAAATAGTGGCCTAATCGGCCGGTCTATCAGCCTAGAAGTAAGGATTGCTCGATCCGACGGTCGGCCTTCGCGCTTCACATAGCGAGATCCAGAAACCTTGCCCGAAGCATACCAGCGCTCCTCATAATCAATAAGCAGGGGGAAGAAATCGGTATCTGGCTTTGGCTTAGGTTCAACAACAGCTGTCGCCAGAACCATAGTGTCGCCACACCTTACAGTAACTGAGCCATCGGCTCTAAAGGCCATATTGCCTGTTTCAAATATTAATTTTTTACCTGCAAAATCTGTTTCAAACCTAGATGTTTTGCCTCCAAAGGGATGGATTATTTCCATATTATTATGCCTTTCTATAGCCATGAGATAATTACATTTTACTATTAGTTTCGGAATTAATTGATCAAGTTTTTTAGGATCAATCTGTTCCGCTACTAAAATGAATAATCAAATTATGCTAAATTTTTAAAATACTGTTAAACGAAATCAAATAGCTATCGTCGGAGCTTCAGCTTTTTAACCAATGCCTCATAACGATTATGGTCTTTTTTGCTTAGGTAGTCGAGCAGCCTTCTGCGCTTACTAACCATCGCGAGCAGCCCACGGCGGCTGTGGTTGTCTTTTTTGTGGGTCTTAAGGTGGTCGGTAAGAGATTTAATATTCTCTGTAAATAGCGCAACCTGAACTTCGGCCGAACCAGTGTCCTTGCTGTGGATACCGTTATCCTTCATCACTTTAGCTTTGATAGTTTTTTGAATCATACTCGAATTATATTAGCAGAAATTGGCATATTAATCAAGTGGCATTGCGTTTTTAAGCTGGTTTTGGCCTATAGAAGTACGCACTATCTGGGTGCAATAAGCCCCTGTTGCTAGTTTTTTACCAAGGTCTTCACCTAGCGCGCGAATATAAGTTCCACTGCTGACATCAGCTCGCAGCGTAAGCTCTGGGTAGCTGTATTTGAGTAGTTCTAGCTTACTAATTGTGACTTTTCTGGGCTTAATCTTTACCTCTTCGCCTCTTCTGGCCCTCTTGTAGGCCCTGACACCATCTATTTTTATAGCACTGTACTTGGGGGGGACTTGCTCTATAACCCCCTTAAAGTCTTCTAGTGCTTCTAGAATAGCCTTTTTGGTGGGTACAGTATCAGATATAGATGTTTTTTCACCTTCTTGGTCGCCTGTATCTGAATTTTCACCTAGTTTTAGGCTAAATTCGTAGCTCTTATCGAGCTTGAGATAGCTATCTGATAGCCGAGTGTAATCTTTGCCTACCAGAACGATCAAAAGACCTTCGGCTTCTGGGTCTAGAGTACCAGCGTGCCCTACTTTCTTAATACCGCTAAGTCGGCGCATTTGAGCCACCATACTGAAGCTACTACGGCCGCGGGGTTTGTTTATTAGATATATTCCTGGGTTGTATTGCATTTTAGTGTCTAAGACAATCTTAGCAGATTAGGCCAAATACCAGCGATAAATTCATGCTTCCTAGGCTGAAGCTATCTTGGCACTAGGGCCTATTTTGCCCTGAAAGGGACCTGGGCTAAACTTCTCGGCTTCAAACTCCCCTTTAGACCAAATTAGATCTTTTTTTTTGAGCCTTCTTCGGTACTATGCACGACTGCTTCTGCTTGGCTGAGCTTTTTGGCCTCTTCTAAGGCCTCTTTTATAGAAGTGGGGGCCGACTCGTCGGGGACCTGAACCTTTGGGGCAGCTTGAGGGGCTGGGCTGAGGCTGGGTTTCGAGCTTTTAGATTGCATTATCCTAACAACATCCTGATGCTTCGCACCGGCGGCTAGCATTTGAGCAGCGACTGTCATGGCCTTTGCAGTGGTACCTGGAATAGTAAAATTATGAGTGGCACTTGTGATGCCCGTATATAGTGCGGTGGCAATTGATTCATCAACACTCCCCTGGGCGATTGATTCGAACAACGATACCAGCATTTCGCAAACTGAGCTAGCGTTTTGATCTATATAATTTACGCTACCAAAGTTCTCATTAATCCTGTGGTAGTCAATGTTTATTAGGTGAAGCCCATCGAATATAGTCGGGTTCTGCTCTACTATCCTATCTAATTTGGCAATCTGGGGGACGCCTAAGGATATTATGAGGTCAAACTTTAGTGGGCCCTGGCTAAAGCTAACATCATTGGATTTGAAGTTGCCATTAAGCGGGGTTATGGTCACATCTAGGCGCTCGCCTTCGACATTATATTTGAGCTTGTCCACTACCACCGACTTCATATCGATGCTAACAATAAAATCTCTAACGCCATCCAGTTGCTTACTAATAAATTGCGTATCGAAAAGCTCAGCACTCTTGGGGAGGCTGTCGGTAACTACTACGCTTGCCTGCTTCTGGAGTTTATTTATTACTCTTTGCGTAGCAATAGCGGCTGACAACTGGTCGTTATTAGGCTCGCGACCTGTAATTATCAATATATTATGAGCTTGCTTAATGAGCTCGCTGGCCTGTTGTTTTGGGGTTAATTCGTTTTGCATATGTATAAAAATTATTTAATTACGATATTATACACATGATAAGCATTATTGTCAAGAGCTGAGGGCTGTCTAGCTCAGTGGGCTTGCTAAAATACAGAATTATAGTAAAATAATATTATGAATAACCAAAGCAAAAATACCTTCCCGATTTATTCGCGGATGTCTACCCGTACAGCGGTGGGGTTTGCTTTGGCTTATCGAATGATCTAACCGGTTACTAACAGTTTCTGATATCCGATGAGCCTCCATTCAAGAAGATGGAGTTTTTTATCTTAATACAAGAAACGCCACTTCGCTAGGAGGCCCATCGGGTCTCGGAAATTCCGAGATCTGCACCTAACTACCTCTAAGGGAGTAGCTATGGCCTATGGATTGCCAATGAGCTTCAGCAATGGCGTTGAGAATAAGCAAGAACCCCGCATTATCATGCGAGGCTACCAAGAAGGCGAAGGTACGCTTATGGCGAAGGCCATAAGCCGAGTAAATATACAGCGTTACATTATGCTCTCTGCCACACAAACTCCAGCAATGGAAGAAGCGTGGATGGAGCAGGCAGCTACACTCAAGGATGATTGCACATGGGCGATTTGTATCGCTCAAGACAGCTCAGATGAGCTTGGCACACCGATTGGTAGCACTGGCTTGCACCGCATTGAAGACGGCAGAGCGCATTCGGGTATTGTCATTTATGACGACTCATTCTGGCACCAGGGCATCGCCAGTGCCTGCCATCGCGCCAGAAGCCTCTATGCTCACCAAGTACTAGGCATTCGTGCCGTCGATAGCTATGTCATCAGTGGCAATGATGCCAGCCTAAACGCCCTACAGGGCGTCGGTTATACGCGCACAGGTACTCAATACAGCCACAGCATTGTCGGCGGCAAGGTCTGTCATGTTGATAATCTGACATGGGTCAATCCGTACCGGCACCAGTGGGATTATTTTTGGGGGGATAATGAGCCTCCCGAGGAGTTTAATATCTCGCGCCGTAAAGCAGAATTGGCTATTGAGCGAGCCAGAGCAGATGTCACCTTTATGTGACGACGGGTATGTTATTGCATGGGGCCAGGTTTTTACCTGGCCCCATTTACTTTGACATTTTCCACCACAGTATAGATCCCTGGAATGATATTGTTTATCAATGCCTAGTTACGGCTAAGCTCAGAGTCTTTACAGATACGGCTAAATAAGCTATACTACTCTCTATAACTTTTTAGAAAGACATATTTAAACATGCCAGTAATCAAATCCGCAATTAAGAGAGTTCGCCAGGCAAAAAAGCGCAAAGCCTACAATGTTAGTGTAAAATCTTCTGTTAAAGCTAAATTCAAGGCCGTACGCGACGAAATTGCCACAGGCAAAATTGAAAACAGCCAAGAACTTATCGCTGCTATCAAAGAAATTGATGTAGCTGTCCGCAAAGGCGTTATCAATAAGCACTCTGCTGCTCGCAAAAAGAGCCGTCTAGCCAAGAGCTATAACTCAGTTGCCGCAAAACCATATGGCACAGAAGCCCCGGGCAAACCAGGCGAGAAGAAAAAAGCCATCAAAAAGCCAGCGGCCAAAAAGACTCCAGCAAGCAAAGCTAGCACTAAAAAGCCAGCGGCCAAAAAGTCCCCTCTAAAGAAGTAACTATTTAACCCCTCCAACCAAGAGGGGTTAAATACTACTAATTTTCACACAATCTATAGATGAGTTCTGTTACAGCCTCAGGCGAGGCTAGCTGACCCGTCTTGATAGCTATATCGGCCCTAGCGATCAATGCATAGGCTTTTTTTATGTCAGCTATTTCTAGCCCCCCAGATATTGCTCTTGCCTTCTGCAGCGGATAAGGAGACAGGCGATATGCCTTGGTGAGTTCGGGATTATTTATTACAACTACCATTAGCACCCTGAACTGATATGTTATAGCCCCGATAATTAGCTGGTCTGCTACGCCTTGAGTTGTCAGCTGCTTGTACAAAATAATGCAGCGCCTAATATCCTTGCCAACCAAGGCTTCGGCCAGATCAAATGAAGTACTTTCTATGCTTTCTGTGGCCAGCTCGGCGATTGTTTCTTTTGTTATAGTCTTACTATAGCTACTGAGCTTAATCAGCTCATTGTGCAGCGTCCATTGGTCCTGCCCTACATAATCTATAAGGTAACTCACGACCTTAGGATCGATAATTGCGCCGAGACGGCTAGACTCTAGCTTGACCCATTTGATCAAATCATACCTTTCCAGAATTTTATACTCCTTTGCTCCGTCTAGCTTACTAAGCTGCTTAAAAACAGCTGTGCGTTTGTCGGGGTTGGCATCTATAAGTACCAAATTAGTGCTAATTGGTGTTGAATCTACCAGCTGACCCAGCTGCTCGGAGGTTGGCTTGGCCAGACTTATGCCGTCGACCAATATAAGCCTGCTACTTACAAACATCGGCACGGTGGCAAGGTTTTCGAGTAACCCCCCTATCCCCTTGCTGGCAATATCGACCCTGCTGTAATCACCTTCCTGGCCTGTCTTAGAAAGGTATCTAGACTTAATTAACCCCAGCTGACGATTGATAGCAAAGCTGTTTTTACCATATAAATATATAACCATTAGCTACAGTTCTCCATTGGATAATTATACCTGAAAGATCCAGCCATCCAAACCTATTGATCTTCGGGTCTTTAGAGTCTGTCTCGAGGTGGGCGCTGACAATGCTCGCAAATATGAGTGCCTCGGCCGGCAACCCGAATTTTTATGATTTGTCTTCCGCAGACTGGACAGCTAGTGCCTTCCCTTCTAAAAACTTTTGCAAACTTAAGGTAGCTACCCTTATTACCATTGGCATCTACATAGTTTTTATCGCTACTGCCGCCCAATTCAATGCTCAACTTCATAATTGCCCGCAAACTAGAATAAAGCCTTTTTAGCTTGATGGTACTGACATCGCCCACTTTTGTAGCTGGGTGAATTCTAGCTGAAAAAAGCCCTTCATCGGCATAGATATTGCCCACGCCCGCCAGCACAGTTTGGTCCAATATGGCAGCCTTAATAGTAGTATTCTTTCGGCGCTGGAGCGCACTATTGAATTGTTCAAAAGTATAGCTATCGCTTAGTGGCTCTGGCCCTAGCTTGCTCAAAAACGAATTAGAATCATATAAACCCTTAGATTTTTCTAGCTTTACCCAACCAAACTTTCGCTGATCATTAAAAAATAATGTTCCGCGACCAAAATTGATGGTTACGCGAGTAGATTTATTGGGCAATTTATCTATCAGGCTATCGTTGGGATGGCCGCCCCCAAAGCCCTTACCATTGTTTGGCCGATACACTAGCTGACCGGTCATTTTCAGATGAATCAATACACTATACCCAGACGATAGTGGAATAATAATAACCTTACCCCGGCGATTTACAGCCTCTACCGTGGCGCCAATAAGCACCCTATCTACTAGGGCCTGGCTATTAGGGAAGCCTTTTGGCCAATCAAAAGTCAGGCTCTTAGCCTGTAATCCTGGCAAGAAGCCCTGCAACCCCAGCCTGACAGTTTCAACTTCTGGTAACTCTGGCATAGCGAAAGTATGACAGAGTCAAGCGTCTGTAACAACTAGATGCAGGCATATGGGCGTGTTACTGTTGGCTACTGTACCTCTAAGGGCTTGATTATATGATGTAATAATTGTATATTACAAAAAGTTCATCGACAAAAGGAGAAAAGCAGTGAATAAGGTACTAAGATATTGGCTAGAGCTTATATTCGCCGTTATGGCTGTAAGTGTTGCGGCTGGCACTGTAATGGTGGCCATTATCGCGATGAGGCCATAAAATGGCTTTGTTCAGGAACCACAGCTGGAATTACGATGATAAATTATTAGCATCAGAAATGTCTAAAAGCATTCACTACCACCTATGCAGCAAACAAATCGTTACTCATAGCGTGGGTGAAAAAAAGTATACTTTATACTTTTTGAGGGCAGGAGATGTGTTTTATTTCTCCCTTGATGGCTTCGAAGACTTGTTTGGTATTAAAGCCAGGCTTGAAGAGCAGGAGGCAGTCCTAGTTGAAGGATTTATATCAAACATGAATGATGTCACACTTTACTGCCCTACCGATAAACTCCAAACGATTAAATTCGTTGTAGGACCTAGCCTTTCTGGCTAGGTCCTATCTATTTTAGTTCACCCCAGCTAGTTCCGATTTTTACACCCACCTCAATTGGTACTGCAAACTTATGAACTGCAATCATTTCTTGCGATACTATTTCAATCACAGCTTTCTCTTGGTCTTTGGGGCACTCCACAATGAGTTCATCATGTATTTGTAAAATTAGCTTGGCATTCTTTGGTAGTTTTTTGTGAATACTTATCATTGCCAGCTTCATCATGTCTGCAGCTGTACCTTGAAGCGGCATATTCACAGCAGCTCGCTCGGCAGCAGATCGAACCAAGAAGTTGCTCGAGGCTACATCTGGGCAGGGTCGCCTTCTGCCAAAAATTGTTTCGGTGTAGCCCTCGTCATGAGCAAATTTTTTAACACTAGCGATATACTGCGCTACGCCTTTGCGAAGCTCAAAATAGCGGTCGATAAAGTCTTTTGACTGGGCGTAATCAAAGCCAGTGGCCACAGATAGCCCGTGGGTATTCATGCCATATAAAACACCAAAATTTATCGCCTTGGCGGCATAGCGCTGTTCTGGCGTAACTTCTTCTGGCTTAATTCCAAACATCTCAGCACTGGTGAGAGTATGAATATCTGCCCCCTCTACAAAAGCTTTTATTATTGGCTCGTCGTTGGCTAGCGCGGCTGCCAGCCTAAGCTCTATCTGGCTATAATCTGCAGACACCAAAATATTGCCCTCTGATGCCACGAATGCCTTGCGTATCTCTCGGCCGGTTTCTGTGCGAGTAGGAATATTTTGCAGGTTTGGATTGGTGCTACTTAAGCGCCCTGTCTGGGCGATTGTTTGGTTGTAGCTTGTGTGAATTCTAGAATTGGGTTTAACCAGCTTGGGCAAAGCATCTACATAGGTGCTGGTCAGCTTGGTGAGCTCTCGGTACTCAAACATCATATCGACAATCTTATGCTTGCCGCGCAGCTTCTCAAGCTCGCTAGCCGCCGTACTTATACCGGTCTTGGTCTTTTTTAAGCCCTGGCTATCTATTTTAAGCTTTTCAAAAAGCACCACTTGCAGCTGAGCCGGTGAGCTAATATTAAATTCCTCACCTGCAAGGCCCCATATACTAGCCCTTAATTTATCTATCTCTAGGTGGTATTGAATTGATAATTTGTTCAAAAATTTTGAATCTAACTCAACACCCTGATATTCCATATCGCCTAGTACTTCTATAAGCGGCCACTCCATTTGAGCAGCAAGGCTAGCCAGCTCGCCAATAGAATCTAGCTGCTTTTCTAGCTTCTTATAGAGCCTCCAGGTAATGTCGGCGTCTTCGGCAGCATACTGTGAGGCCTCTTTGATATCAATCTTATCGAAGGTTTGTTGGCTCTTTCCCTTGGTGCCAATTAGCTCTTCAATCTCAATCATAGATATACCCAGCTCATTGTAGGCTAGCTGGCTCAAGCTCTGGGCCCTACCAATAGGGTTAATTAGAAATGCCGCAACCATCGTGTCAAACACAATTGGCCCAAGACGCATCTCATCATGTGGTCGCATCACCACATAGTCGTATTTGATATTATGGCCAACTTTTCCTATCGCTGGGTCTTTCAAAATAGGGCCAATAACATCATAGTATTGGTCGTAGCCAATTTCGGTCTTCTGGCTGTGAGCCAGCGGCACATAGTAGGCCTCGCCTTCTTGAAAGCTAAAAGAAGCCCCAACCAAACTAGCGTCAATGGCATCTACGCTGGTTGTTTCAGTGTCGTAGGCAAAGACCTTTTGGGCTTTGAGTTTGGTGGCTAGCTGCTTGAGCTCACTGAGCTTAGTTATTAAATGGTACTTGGCGGTCTTTAGATGTTCGCGGTTAAACTCAGCCGCAGCCTCTGCCCCACCCTGCTGGGCGTCTTGTGTAGGGGCATCTTCTGAAAGTGACTGAGTTGGTAATTTGGAAAGTAGACTTTTAAACTCTAGCTTGTGAAATAAATCAAAGACCTTTTTTTTGTCATAATCGTGCAGGGCCGAATCAGCAAGCTTAAAATCAAACTCAACATCACGCTTTATTGTTGAAAGATCAAGGCTCAAATAAGCACTTTCTTTGCCAGCTGCGAGCTTTTTGGCCAGAGCTGGTTTAATTAGCTCAATATTTTCATATATTTTATCGAGGGTCTTATACTCACTCACTAGATCTGTCGCACCCTTGTCGCCAATACCTGTAACCCCCGGAATATTATCGCTGGTATCGCCTTTCAGTGCCTTATAGACAATAAACTCTTCTGGAGTAACGCCATATTTATCATAGACGGCCTTTTCATCATAAATAAATGTATCGCTAAAGCCTTTGCGCATAGTATAGACTGCTACATTTTCAGAAACCAGCTGGAGTTCGTCCATATCGCCCGTGACCACGACTACATCTAGAGAATCTTGATACGATTTGGCGAGAGTGCCAATAATATCGTCGGCCTCGTAGCCCGGTGCCTCAATAAGTGGAATATTAAAGGCAGCTACAAGCTCCTTGGTAAGTGGCATCTGTGCGTATAGTTCGTCTGGGGCTTTTTTACGGGTGGCTTTGTAATCCGAATACTGGTCATGACGAAAAGTCTTTCCAGGTGCATCCCAGGCAACAATAGCATAGTCTGGCTTGAGCTCCCGCAGTGCTAGTAGCATCATCATGGTGAAGCCATAGACAGCATTGGTGGGCGTGCCGTCTTTGGTGGTGAGGTGAGGAATAGCGTGAAACCCCCTGTGCACCAAGGCGTGACCATCAAAGATTACGAGCTTTTTTCTTTTAATCATAGTTAAATTATACCTTATGTTATAAAATATAAGATAATTTGTGATCAAATAAACTAATTAAGAGGATTTAATTTACTTATGAACAAGCCATCAGGGCCATCAAAGCCAACACACGACGGAGAAGAATCAGAGCCACTACACCATGGAGAAGAAGCTGCAACTAGGGCATATGAAAAAAAACTGGCCATCGAACGAAGTATCGAACCTTCAGATAACAGTGACCAGCCTTTTTTGCCCGATCCGTCTGATGAAACTGGAGCCGAACCCAGTGGAGGTGGCTATGGTGCCGCTGTGCCTGAAAATATCTCACCGCCCGCCGTTATCCCACCGACCCCCAATCCTCCCGCCGAGCCACCTAGGGATGGCGACTTCGTGCCCGTAACTGAGGTAGAAACAGCTGCTGGAAAAATAGGAGTGGAAGCGAGCCAAATAGAGCTGGAAGCTGCCGCGGTTCGCAAAAAGCTTATAGATGACGAGGTTCGCGCAGCAGCCGAAGCGGCTCGCGATGAAGCCCTAAAAGCTGCCAATAACCAACCCCCCAAAAACCCCTAGCTAATATAATCCTTGAGTCTTTTGCTATCTTTGTGCTTACGAAGCTTTGTTAGTGCCTTGGCTTCAATTTGTCGGATTCGCTCGCGGGTTACACCGAACTCCTGCCCGACCTCTTCGAGGGTGTGGCTGCGTCCATCTTCTAGGCCAAAGCGCATGCGCAGAATCTTTTGCTCTCGAGGAGTAAGCAGCTCCAATGTGTCATCGATATGCTCTTTTAATAACTCATATGTCGCAGCCTCTTCGGGGCTAACAGAGTCCACATCTTTGATAAAGTCTCCAAGGCTGGAATCCTCATCCTCGCCAACTGCTGCATCCAAACTCGTGGTGTCTTGGGATATTTTAAGGATGTGATTAACCTTATCGACATCAATTTCCATTTCTGCAGCTAGTTCCTCTGGCAGCGGCTCGCGTCCGAGTTCTTGGGTAAGACGGCGCTGAGTACGGATAAGCTTATTGATTGTTTCTACCATATGTACTGGGATTCGGATAACTCTGGCTTGGTCGGCAATGGCTCTGGTGATAGCCTGGCGAATCCACCAGGTAGCATAGGTACTGAACTTAAAGCCTTTATGATAGTCGAATTTTTCAACCGCTCTGAGTAGCCCTGTGTTACCTTCCTGGATAAGATCCAATAGGTCCAACCCACGGCCGATATATTTTTTGGCAATACTCACCACGAGTCGCATATTGGCCTCGGCCAAAGCGTCCTTTGCAGCCTTGTCGCCCTTTTCAATTCGCTTGGCTAGCGACACTTCCTCGTCAGCTGTGATGAGAGGTATCTTACCTATCTCTCGCAAATACAGCCTTACTGAATCGTCGGCGATATCTTTTATATTAGCTTCACTGGTAGCGCTCTCAACATCTTCTTCTGGCTCGGTTTCCCAAAGCTTGTCCTTTTGATCCGTAACCTCGATACCTTTGTCGATAAGTTTGGAGTACAAATCATCGAGCAAATCTACATTTTCCTCGGCTTCCGGAACCGTCGACTGGATCTCCTGCTGAGTAACAAAGCCCTGCTGTCGACCCTTTGCGATAAGTTTGTCTATCTCGACAGTAAAATCATTATTTTCTACTGGCTTGTCTTTAGGGCTTTCGATTGGGGCTTTAGATTTCTTTGGCATAGTTATTTATCCTCGTTTATTAGTGCTTGATACTGTCTTAAAAGTTCCTTAGATAGCTTGATATCGCCGCTCGACTCGGCTTCGTAGAGCTGTCTTGCGAGCTTTTGTTTTACAGACTGCCTATTTGTTTCTTGAACCCTTGCGACCTGGGTGAAGGCTTCGAGCCTTATATCGTGCGCCGAGAAATCGGCGTATTGTTGTTCACCCCTTAATGCTAGTATTTTAACATAATTTTCTTGTTCAGGCAATCCTTTAACAATGCTGTCAAATTTGGCATCGGTGTTATTCTTAATCCCTTCAAAAATCGACTGATGCAGATCGGTGATTTGATCTACTTCGAGATCGTCTAGAGCTGGTGCAGCAATTGGGAAGGCCAGGCACAGCTCCAGCAGTTCTTGCTCGAGTTTTTCTGGACGAGTAAGCTTACGCTTGTCTTCTATGGGGCCATTGTCGCTATCCGCGCCGGGTAGATCTAGCGTAGAAGATATTATTGCGGGTGCTGTGGTTTTGGTGATACTTGAATTTAGTAGCTTAAAAATGTGCTCTTCTGCTACATCGACAATCTGCGCAACTGTCTTGATATAATGCTGTGTCTCTATATCGTCTGTAAAAGATCTGATCATCGGCAAAATAAAGCTAATAAACTGCTTCTTCCCTGGAGCTGTAAGGGTGCTATATTTGGTTTTGCCTAAAGAAATCAAATAGTCAGGTGCATACATGGCCGAATCCAATGCTCTCTGCCAGCTAGTTTTATCTTTTTTTAGCATTTCATCTGGATCCTTGGCATCATTTAAGCCAATGATGTCGATCCTTACTTCTTGCTTGCTAGCTAGCTCTATGGCGCGTAGGGTGGCGTTGACCCCTGCTTCATCGGCATCAAAGCATAATTTAATGTTTTTGCTGAGCCTACTCAGCTGACGGACCTGCATATCAGTGAGTGCAGTGCCACTGCAGGCAACTACATTTTTATATCCAGCATTGGCCAGTGCCAGGACATCCATATTGCCCTCGACAACAACGACGCCGTCGGCCTGTCTGATTGCCTCTTTTGCCTGAGTAAGGCCATAAATAGCTAGGCTTTTATTGTATATTGCTGTTTGAGGAGTGTTGATATATTTAGCTATTTTCTGGCTGGACAGCGTTCTGGCGCTAAAGCCGATTGTCCGGCCTTGAGCATCAAACACAGGGAACATAACACGGCCTCTAAATAGATCATAAACACTACTGCTTTTAGGGCTTTTGGCACACAACCCAGCGGCGACAAGCTCATCGTCACTAAAGCCCTTAGATCGAAGGTGGACGGTGAGAGAGTCCCAGGTATCGGGAGAAAAGCCAAGCTTAAAGTGTTTTATGGTGTCTCTTGATAAGCCTCGCTGATTGATAAAATAACTCTTTGAATCAGCATCCTTGGACAGAGCCATGTGGAAGTAAGCCATTGCCGAATCGTTAGCCTCGAAAAGTCGATTCTTTATGCTAGTTTCCTTATTATTGCCAAATTTGCGTGGCTTCAAGGCCACCCCCGCCCTTTTGGCTAGCATTTCAAGAGCCTCAGGGAAGCTCACACCTTCAACCTCCATAACAAAGCCAATAACATCGCCTCCCCTATTAGAGCTAAAATCATGCCAGATATTCTTTTCTGGGCTGACAATAAATGATGGAGTCTTTTCAGTCTTAAAGGGGCTTAACCCCTTAAAGCTTCGTCCCATCTGCTTAAGCTGGACATAACCCCCAATCACCTCCACAATATCTAGCCTACTTTTTACTTCATCTACATCGTTCATAGAACCATTATAACCTTTTATCCGAAATAGGATGAAATATATTACTCTCAACCAAATTAAATACCGGCCCACAATGAAGTAGGCCGGTATTTTTTGAACTGCTAATCTTGAATGCCCTGCATAAGCCTGCGACGATTACGGACTTTGCGATCCCTTCGGTCGGCAGCTTTAGACACTACGGCATCATTTCGGCTTCGGGCAATAGCGTCTTTGGCTTTGCCCAAGTCCTTGGTATCGATAGACAGTATTGTGAAATTACTATTGTGGTATCTATTACGGGTTCCTCTGTACAGAAACCCCAAGATCAGATCCAGTTCTTTATTGGTATAATTGTCTTTCTGATCCCACTCAGATACATACAGCCGAGCAAAATCCATAGCGGTGTTGTCGATATCATAGCTAGATGCTTTGATATAACGGCCTCTATATTGGAGTTGTTCAAGCAATGAAAGTACTTTTACTTTATCGTTATCGGTAACTCTGATTTCCCCGCTATCTTCGTAGCGACTAAATATCACTGATAGCAAAAGACTGCGTATTATATCTTTATCAGCAGAATGGTAGTTGGTGATATCTGGCCAGCTATTAAGCCAGCGGTCGATGAAGCAAAGTGTAACTTCATTAAATGAATTAGCTATATATTTTTTGGACATTTAGCCCCCCGTTGGTTCGAGTGAATACACTGTTGTTTCCACCTGATAACAAAGTTACTATATTTGCTGCACCTTTACAATAAAAACTGAATAAATTTTTAGGGCGCCTGGGAAATCCAGGCGCCCCGGCGGGATCATCTAAAACTTGGCAATATTTCTGCCTCCTTGTTTCTGAATTTGTCCTTTAGGAACCTAAGCTCCCTTCGCAAGTCGTCCTCTGTAATAAAGTATCTTTGGGTGATCTCCCAATTTCTCTTTACTACTCCAGTTACACTCGAGCACAAATGCTCAAAAACTTGCTCTTCCCCAATCTTTGCTACTATCTTGTCAAACAGAGCCTTAATCTCTAGGGTTTTACCCTTGAGGGCCTCAACTTTAGCCTTCACGGCTTTTTTGCCTTCCTCTTCTATATAAAAGGTATTTACCATGGACAAAAATTCCCTTCCTTATGGGTGAACAAAAATATTACCACATGCAAGAGGAATCGGCAATGACTATTTCCAGCGCCAGGTATCGAGGATATTCTTGGTTACTGTCTTGTCGAACTCTTCCTGATAAGAAGTGACAATATCTGTACCTGTCACTGCCTTACCCTCCTGCTGATATGTCTTACCAAGCACCAAGGATATAACTCTGGAATATGTACGCCCATCAGTAGATTTATATATAAACTGCTTAGCGTCTGAGCCATCTAGCTTTATAATTTCTTTTGACAAAACAGTGATAGAAGGCTCTACGATGGCGGCAAACTCATCTAGGTTCTTATAATCATCTGTGATTGTATTTACAGTAATTTTGCTAGTTTTGAATTTACCAAAAGTGGCATCCTCAAAACTACAAACTGTATCTGTAGGAACAGTGTTGGGGTTATATATTGCGAAAGTATAACATTGCTTGTCGATTGTTACATATCCTTCAGGAGGAGTGGCAGGTGGCGATACTGTAGGCGTTTCTACTGCTGGTTCTTCAGCCGGTGGAGGCTCTACTACCTGGGGAATATCCTGGACATCAGATTGCTTTGGTCCAGAGCTAGCGATAACGACAATTGCTATGATAATAATAACCAAGCCCATGATTGCTCCAGCTATTATAAATATTATTTTCTTGTTACTACCGGCCGAAGAGTCCTGAGGCATTTCGGTTTCCATATTAGCCATAAGAGGATCAATACCACCTAAATTTGGATCCATTCCGCTTGATTGTATTGGCTGATCCATAGAAGCTACGGCTGGCCCAAGATCAGATGCACCTGGAAGCCCACTATAGCTCACGGGCTGGACCGGCAAATCTTGTTGAGGCCCAGGCATTGGCACAAAAGGAACTGGTTCGTTGGGTGGTAGCTGGGGTGCCAATGCAGGTTCGGCTGAAGGCACCGGTAAAGGAGCCGGAGCTGGAAGTGGCGGAAGGATGGCTGGCTGCCCAATAGCAGGGTCTGCAGATGGAGCCTCAACTCCCGGCGCTGGCACTGAGGCTTGCTCAAAGTCATTGTTCATCGCTGTTAAGCCTGGATCCGAGGCTGGAGGTTCAATAGTATTTGGAATTGGTGATTCGGTAGGCACACCCAAAACATTTGGAGCAGCTTGCGGGGTACCTGGCACCGTGCCCTCAACACCCTGTTCTGGCTTAGCATAAAGCGCCGAGGTATCAGAGGCAGCTGTTTGTTGCCATTCGGGCTGAGGCGAAGTATCTGGCTGAAAAGTAGTGCCAGCAGACACAGGGGCTGGCTGGCCATCAGTAGCATCAGCTTGGGGGCTAGCAGCTGTTGGCTGGGGAATAGAAGTTAGAATGATCCCAGAATCGGAAGGATCTACTTGGGGAGTAGATGTGTTCGATTGCACTTGGCTAATTGGGAAGTCATTATCTTGCGGTTGCATAGTTAGGTACTAGTATAAACAACCTTTGTGTATTTCGCTAGTGCTTAGATCAAATTTAGTGTTAAGCACTTGACTCCTCCACCCGATTTTCGGAATTCCAGTATTGATGTTCCGATTACCACAAACCCCGCAAGCCGGTATTTATCGAGTAAGCTGTGCGATTCATCGCTAGTAATGATGGTTTTACCATCGCTTACGGCGTTCAAGCCAAAGCCTTTGGCCTCCTCAAGAGTGGCTTCGATAATGTTAGGTATTGCATCTTTTAGCTTTTTCTGGCTATCTTCATCGAGTGCGCCAGGATAATACGCCACCGTGTCATCAGATAATACTGCAAGCGAAGTATCGAGATGATAGAAGTTTGGATCTATAATCTTCAAGCTCACCACTTCACAGCCAAAGTATTCGCGCATTTCGTCGGCAGCTTTGATGTCCGAGCGAAAGCCATGCCCAGCCAGAATCTTATCTCCGCACAGTAAGTTATCTCCTCCACCCTCGAATAAATTTTCGGCCTGTTTGGTATTCGTAAAGCCATTGCCCTGTAGCCACCTGCTAAAATGAGCTGTCTCGGGCTGCCGCTCTGGGTATCGAAACCTACTCAAGAGAATCTTGCCGTCTTTTATAAGGCAGCAGTCGGTCGCAAACACCATGTCCGGTAAACCCTTGATTGGTTCAATAAGATTTACATTCCAGCCAAGCTTATTTTTATAAATACTATATAAATCTTGCCACTGCTTTGCTACCAAATCATCATTAACCTCATTATTGGTATGCATCCAAGAGTTAATCTCATATTCGATGCCAAAGTATTTCGGTGCACACATTAGGATATTTTTTTTCATCTTGCCAATTATAACAGCTTGGGCTTTATATATAAGTGGCTATCAGGCTATAATAGAGGCATGAAAAAGACACTTAAAAAAGTTGTTCAGCCAATCATTCCCAAATCATTGATCAACTTTTTTCATTACACTGAATCCATTGCGGCTGCTCAGAAGTACAAAAAGCCTAGCGAAGGCATGATAGTTATTGGTATTGTCGGCAGCAAAGGCAAAACCACTACTGCCAATATGCTTTGGTCCATACTTAGTGCCGATGGCAATAAGGTTGGCCTAATCGGCACTGCAAACATTCGCTACGGCAACAAAGAAGAAATGAATCCCTACCATATGACTCTGCCCGGGGCGTTTGTCACTCAAAAGATCCTAGCCAAGATGGCTAGCATGAAATGCAAGTATGTGGTTATGGAAGTCCCCTCCGAGGGCCAGACTCAATATCGGCATGTTGGAATTAATTTTGATGTTTTGGTATTTACCAATGTCACCAAGGAACTAATGGCGGCACACGACTTTAGCATGGAAACTTTGCACAAACACAACAAGCGTGTGTTTAAGCACCTCACCCACTCCAAGCGAAAGACCATTGATCTTGCCCGCACCCCCAAGATGATTATCGCTAATACCGACAACAAGCACGCCAAAGATTATTTAATTTTCCAGGCAGATAAAAAGCTAACATTCGGAACCAAGGCCGATGCCGATTACAAAATTACTAGTCTAGCCGACACCCAAAGTGGAATTAGCTTTGACATCGACAAGTCCAGCTATAAGGTAAAGATATTAGGTAAAATAAACGCCATTAATGCTGCCGGTGCAATCGCTACCGCATCGGCCCTAGGTACTAACAAAAAAGCCATTTCTACAGGCCTGAGCAAGCTCCCAACCATACCTGGCCGCATGGAAGTTATTGAAGGCAAACAGCCCTTTACCGTGGTGGTCGATTACGCCCACGAGCAAGCCAGCATGACTGCACTTATGGAAAGTGCTAAAGATATCAAACCCAAAAGCGCTAAAGTCATTACCCTACTCGGTGCCGAAGGTGGTGGCCGCGATAGTGCCAAGCGCCCCGCAATGGGCGAAATCTGTGCCAAGGGTTCGGACATAATTATCTTAAGCAATGTCGACCCATACGAAGACGACCCGATAGACATTATTAATGACATCAAAAAAGGCGCCCTTAAGGCTGGTGCCAAAGAAGGCAAAAGTATGTTTATAGTCCCCGACCGCCGTGAAGGTATCCGCAAAGCCCTGCAGCTAGCCAAAAAAGATGATTTAGTTTTAATTACCGGCAAAGGCGCGGAACAATCAATTGTGATTGGTGGCAAATCCAGCCCTTGGGATGACAGAAAAGTTGTTCGCGAAGAATTAAAAAGCTTATAAATTAGAGTCTAAGAATACTTTTAACTCTTTTAGGTCTCGCTTCGAACAATCATAAAACATCGTTTTAATACCAGCCTGCGTAGCAACTTCGGCAGCTTCTTTATTGTGTTCAAAATAAACAACTTCACTGGGCTTTAAATTATATTTATTAAGTAATATTTCAAAATATTTTGAGTCCGTCTTTTCTGGGTCATGCTTAAGAGTAAAAACTTCGTAAGGAGATCTGTTCAAATTAAACTCTTTGAACTGTTCATCGTTAGCACCCGTCAAAACTAATTTTGGATTTGGATATTTTTCTAAAAGTTGATGCATTTCTTCAAAGACAGTTCCGTCTTTAAGTATAAGGCCATCGATTGCATCTACGAGTATTGTTTTCATTTTTTTGCTAGATCCTTAATAGCTGCAGGGCAGAGTCCATTATGCAACTCGTCGCAGCCCTTGCAGCAAATGAATAACTGGTGGCAGTCTGGCTTGGCACAATCAATGTAGCGATCGCTCGCCTTTTTACAATGTGTGCATGTGCCTAAAACCTTTTCGCCGCTTTTGGTGTCGGTATTAGTAACCATTCGGTCATCAAACACGAAGTTTTTGCCCTTAAAGTAACCATCTGGATACTTCTCGAGATACTTTACAATTCCGCCCTCGAGCTGGTAAACATCGGTAAAACCCTCTTCGGCAAGAAGTGCTGTGGCCTTTTCGCAGCGGATTCCACCAGTGCAATAAGTTACAACCTTTTTATCTTTATCTATCTTGAGGTTTTTAACCTTTTCGGGTAACTCATAAAACTTGACCGTACCAGGCTGAATCGCACCGTCAAACCTACCCACCTCGTACTCATAATTATTACGCATATCCACCATTACCACATCTTCGCCCTGTTCGAAAAGCTCATGCATTTGTTCGGGGCTAAGATACTTGCCAGTCTTTTTAAGATCCACATCTTTTCCAAGCGTCACAATTTCTGAGCGGTATTTAACGATCATTTTCGGAAACGGCATTTTTGGTGCGGTTGATCGCTTGAATACAATACCCCTAAAGTCTGGGTGCTTATCCATATATTCGGTATATTCGTTGAGCTGGGCGCGAGTTCCAGCCACGGTTCCGTTGATGCCTTCATCGCCAATAAGGATTCGGCCCTTCAGGCCAATCCCCTTGCAAACTAGCTTGTGCTGTTTGGCTTCAAACTTCGCATCTTTTAGCGGAGTGAATTTATAATATAGTAGTACAAAAATATTGCTCGACATAATGTGCGATTATAGCAAAATACCAGCTTTAAGGCCAGGCAGCTACTTGATTAGCTTCTGCTCAAGGTCTGTCGAATAAACTCCAGTTTCTATTAGCCAAGCCTGCAGGGCCCTATCTAGGCCTGCGAGTATCGCAAGCCCTACTATTATCAGAAATACCCCTAGGAGTCTTTTGAATAAGCCATTAGGGTCCTCTAGCCAGCTGAACTTGCGTATTAATACCTGCCCAAACTTAGCCACCAGAAGAAGTACTAAACACAAACCAAATGCATAGGCCATGACATATAATAATCCCTTGGCGAAGTTGGCGGGTAATGCCACTGATAGTATTAATAAATATACAGGGCTGCAGCTACTAAATACCGGCCCAAGCGCTGCTCCAACCATAATTGCTCCTACTAAACCACCCTTTTTGTATCCTTTGCCGAGAAACTTATTGGAACTAGCATAGAGACCTAATCGTGATTGGAGTTTTTCCCATAACATAGGCAATGCCATTGAAACACCAAATAATACAATGATTGAGCCCGAAAGGTAGCTCCAGAATGCGGTTGGTACGCCTATCAGGACGGTACTGGCCTTGAGTATTAAGGTAAATACTATAATTGACACAAACAGCGAGAGTACAATAATAAAAGGTCTGTTTTTATCCTTGCTAGCCACCGAACCTCCTAAGATAACCGGCACAATAGGTAGTACACAAGGGGCAAATGCAGTAAGCATCCCCGCTAAGAGCGATATAAAAAGGAAGCTAATTAGCTCTAGCATCAGCTCTTTATTTGGCTGGCTACTTCATTGGCAGTATCACTACCAGACCATTTATTTATTAGCTTCCCATCGCTATCTACCTGGACAAAAGTGTGCTGAAATGTAACGCCGTATTTTTTTCTAAGTTCGATGTTCTTGTCATAATCAACGCTAAGGATTGTAAGATTATTGGGTATGGGGTTACTACTAAAGCTCGCATTTGCTTTCTGACACTCGGAGCACCATTTGGCATTAAAAAACAACACCACGCTAGAATCACTAGCCTTGGATAACTTCGAGCTGTCATATTGCTCATATACTCCAGGACTATCGGCCTTAGCACTACTAGCTATTGGCTCATCGGATTTGGGCGATTCCGAAATGGTGCCCTCAGAGATCGTATTGCTGTCTTTGGGATCTGGCTTATTGGTGCTAGAACTCACAACGATAAATCCCCCAACCAATAACAGCAGGGCAAATGCAGCCACCAAGGCATATTTATTTCTCTTCAAAATATTTTTAATCTTATTCATAGCGCGTATTATACATGAGAAGTACTGATAAAACGAACTATACTTAGCTTGAAACTTAGCTGTATTTCTGTTAAAACTATTAGCGATGCTCACAAAACCCTAAAGGAGTAGCATGGAACACTTACAAAAAGAACTATTCGCCAACGAACAGACCGCACTATTTGAGGATTTGGATTTGGATTTGGAGATACCCGAGAGCAAGTTTAGCCGAATTCTACTCAAGCTAAGTGGTGAAGCACTTATGGGTAAGGCCGGTTCTGGGCTTGATGATATTGTCTTAGATAGATTTGCCAATGATATTGTCAAGGCTCGCCTTGAGCACGATGTTGAAATTGCAATAGTCGTTGGCGGGGGTAATTTCTGGCGCGGCGCCAAGCATGCTGAAATGGACCGTTCTGCTGCAGATTTTTGCGGGATGCTGGCAACAGTCATCAATGCAATTGCCTTGAAGGATCGCCTAGAAAAATTGGGGCAACCGACAAGGGTCATGACAGCAATCCATATGAACCAAGTTGCCGAGCCATATATTCGTGGTAAAGCAATGCGGCACCTGGAAAAAGGGCGAGTTGTTATTTTTGCTGGCGGGACTGGAAACCCGTTTTTCACAACTGATACCGCCGCGGCACTGCGCGCCGCAGAAATCAATGCAGACGCCCTGCTTATGGCAAAAAATGGCGTCGATGGTGTTTATGATTCAGATCCCAAGCTGAACTCTGACGCAATTAAGTATGATGAGCTTGATTACCTCGACATCATCAACAACGACCTTGGCGTTATGGACTCAACAGCCGCAACACATGCCATGGGTAACGATTTGCCAATTGTCGTCTTTGACGGGCTTAAAGAGGGCGGACTTCAGGAGGCTCTATGCAGCCCAGAATTGGGCACAATCATCACATGAGTTAATATTTAGTCGTTTATGGCAATTTGCTATAGACGACTATTTATTTAGGCTTTATTATCCGATGCTTATTTTTATTCAACATGTAGCCTACAAATATCCCAACCACCAACAAGAAAAGCCCGACAACAAACACCTGCCCCGCAGCAGGAACGAGGAAGTAAAATGGGATGACAAAGACTAAGCCGAGTCCAAGAATTAGGAGGCCTATAATAATATCCCCTAGAAACCCTGCATGATAATCCTCATGGGGCTTTTCATAGCTCATGTCCTGCTGTTTTTTCTTATTCTTGTGTTCATGCTTAACATGGCTATTTTTGCTCATTTTATTGTCTTTCGTATTATTTATATACTTATATTCTAACTCTTTTTCAGGATTAATTCTATTGTATCGAGGGCCTCTTGGGCTGAATGAGTCGCCATTAGTTTGGCTCGAACTTGGGCCGAACCGTCGAATCCATTGATATAGAGCTTGAAGAATTTTTTAAGTGGCTCAAAAGACTTGCCATCTCCCCAAGTTTCTTGATAAAGGCTAATATGCTCCAGCAAAATACCTAGCATCTCAGCTAGATTATGGTCTGCTTGAATTTTGTCGAATACGAATAAATTATGGAATACCCCTCGGCCAATCATAATGCCATCGACACCGGTTTCCATAGCCTTATCATCACCTTCTTGACGGCTCAGAATATCGCCGTTACCAACAACCACAGTATCGGGAGATATATTGTCCCGTAGTTGTACCGACTTGGCTACTTCTTCCCAATGAGCAGGGACTTTGCTCATTTCTTTGCGCGTTCTGCCATGAACAATTAATGCATCCAGTTTTTGTTCTAATAAAAATCCAATCCAGTTTTCGGTATCAATATTATCAAATCCTATTCGGGTTTTAACACTCACAGGCAAGCTACCTGCACCTTCTTTGGTGGCAGCGATAACTTCAGCTGCCAGAGAAGGGTTTTGGATCATGGCACTACAGGCACCCTTTTTGATCATATCTTTAACAGGACAGCCCATATTTATATCAATCCCAGCAAAGCCCATAGCTTTAATATCTTTAGCCATCGTGAGGTAGTTTTTTGGATCAATCCCCCATATTTGGGCAATAACAGGTCCTTCGATTGGTTCGTATTTGAGCCGGCTACTGATCGCCTGCTTACCGGGACTACAATAGCCATCTGCATTAGCAAATTCTGTCATCATCAAATCAGCCGGTGCGTGTTTTGCGACAATTTGCCTAAACACCGTATCGGTCACATCATCCATAGGAGCCAAAACATAAAATGGTTGATTTGATTTTTTTAGATTTTGCCAGATGTGATTCATATATTCTAGGCTAAATAATGGGAATGATTGGAATATTTTTTAAGTATTAAGCTATGCACTATAGTCTTGTCGTCGCCGTAGACCTTGCTCTGCTGGGTAAAATGTTCTAGCAAATCGTCGTTGGCTGGCTCATAAATAAACTCTCTTAGCCCTTCGACGCTACGACACACCACTACCGCATCAACATGCATGGTATCGCATATTTGACGCAAGATCGCTTGCTTTGGCCTGGCTAAGGCCGCCATAACTATATGAGTATAGCCCGAGTAGTCATGCTCGGAAGCATCACAATATCTAATTTTAATATTCTTATCTAGGCCGAGCTCCGATATTATTTTGGTCGATAGAACAACAGCTTCGGCATTATTATCTAGGACAGTGATTTCACAATTATTCTGTTTGCTATAAGCAATCGCAGTTTCGGGAAATGGCCCACCACCGATAAATATAACTTTTGATTCGGCATTAAAACCAGCTTCGAGGGATTCCTTTTGGGCAAACTCAAAAGTACGACCGATGAATTGGTCTTTGAGAAAGTCTCTACCGCCAGCAAGTACATCCAGATAGGTAGATGTCTCTAAAAAAACCTCGAAAAGTTCGTAAATGCGCCTGGTCTGATGAGCTAGATTACGAAAGTGAGCCGTGTTTAAAAGCTCTCTTGAAAGTTCATTGTACTGAGGATCTCGAACGATATGCTCAAGACGCTCTATTAGAGTGGCAAAATCTTTACTTAAAAAAATCACTGGGGACTTTTCGGCATTACATAGCTCGGTGGTGATTTCTTCGATGTCAGATTTGAAATTATTATAAAGACTATTTTTCATCGGGATACCATAGCATAAAAATGCTTTTAATTCCAGTCACATTAATTGCTCAAAAGCGTTATAATAGTCTGTATGCAATATAAAGATCCCGAGTCAAAATCAAAGTCAAAGGCTTCTAAGCATGACACTAAGCCTGATTTTGTATATGACCCAGACAACAAGGACCAAAATAACAGCGATGAGGAGAGCCTGCTGGCAAGCCAACTTGATCCCATGGGAAAAGAAGACCAAATTATAGACCCCAAATTAGAAAAGCGCGCCAGAAGACGCAAAAAAGCCAAACGCATAATATTATTCGTTTTGCTTTTTATATTCTTAGCTGGCGGTGGAGCTTTTGCCTACCTATTTAGTAGAGCTAACAAAATTAGTACCAACCCCTTCAATTTCTCTACAAAACTTAAGGGCGAATCTGAAGGCCGAGTGAATATCCTCTTGCTGGGAGTGGGCGACCCTGGGCACGACGGAGAGACATTAGCCGACACGAACATGGTAGTAAGCCTAGACACCAAAAATAACAAAGTAGCCATGATTAGTGTCCCCCGCGATACACGCGTCTTCATACCATCAGAGGGCTATGTAAAAATAAATAATGCGCATGCCATAGGCCAAGCCAAGACTCCCCCCAAGGGTATCGAACTGGCACAAAAGACTGTCGAGGATACCCTTGGAATACCTATCCAATACTATGTCAGAGCTAATTTCTCTGGCCTAAAAGATGCCGTCGATGCCGTTGGAGGAATAGAGGTAGATGTTAAGGAGCCCCTAAATGACCCCGAGTACCCCTGTGATAAAAACCAATATAAAAGCTGCGGATTTAAAATCAGTGCCGGACCCACCAAGATGGACGGCTCAACTGCTCTAAAATATGCCCGTTGCCGAAAAGGAACTTGTGGCGATGATTTCGGACGCGCTATAAGGCAGCAAGAAGTCTTGCAGGCAGTGCGCACCAAAGCAGTAAGCTCGGAAACACTGACTGATCCAAAAAAGCTGGCATCCCTTATTGATGCAGCCGCAAACAACATAACTACCAACATGAGCCTAAGTGAAATACAGAGAGCCTATGAACTTAGCAAAAAGGTGCCAACTGAAAACATAACCAGCATTGTATTCTCAACCAACCCAAATGGCTTCCTTAAGCAGGATCCAAGCAGCAGTGATTTGCTTCCTGTCGGTGGTAACTTCGATGAAATTAAAAAATTCGTAAAGGAAATATTTACTGTGGGGGCTCTTTGGTCCGAGGATGCTAAAATAATTGTAGAAAATGGCACTGCAACAGTCGGCCTGGCTGGCAAATTCGAAGCGAAGTTAGCAAATGCAGGTGTGCCAATCCAGATACTAGCTATACAGAATGCAACCACCAAAGACTACTCGACTAGCCAGATAATAGACTACTCTGGTGGCAAGAAGCCCCAAACGATAAAGTATCTCGAAGACCTCCTGGGAGTTAAGGCTACACTTCCCGCAGAAGCAAGTAAATCTACTGGCAGCCAAGATATAACGGTGATACTGGGTAGCGACTATGCAGACAAAGTATCCCAGACAGGAACTGCTTCAGAGTAGCCCTACTTGACTTGCTCTTTATGCCCAGCTCAATTATATGTATAATAGACCTATAAATTAAGGAGACTAATGGACATCGTAACAACCCCGACCCGTAATTCGCTCATAGCCAGGTCGATAGCTAATGTAATTTTCGGATCCCTAATACTGCTATTCCCCGGGATAACGCTAGCAGTGCTAGCGGTGGCATTTGCTATTAATATACTCATTGTTGGGCTCTTCATGCTCTTCGAACCAGCTTTTGACTCAACCAATAAGCATGCCCTACTAACTGTTATATCAGGCCTACTAGCGATTGGGGCGGGAGTTTATGTGCTATCAAGGCCGCTAGCCGGAGTTGTTATCTTGAGTATTATAATTGCTGCTTGGGCGCTACTATATGGGCTCATGGATCTATTTATAGGTTTCAAACTTTCTGAAAATAAGCTTCAGGGGTCCTGGATATATATTCTCATTGGTATATTATCTCTGATGTTTGCTGTATACCTAGCATTTAACCCTCTTGAAGGTAGCTTGGCGCTAGTGGGCGTTGTAGGTATATACTCACTTTTAATTGGATTTATTTTTGGCTTCCAGGCCTTCAAGATAAAGCCAGAGAAGGCAATAAAAGCTAAGACAACTACTCCTAAAACATCCGGACCCATCAAAAAACCAGCCAAGAAAATCGTCAGGAAAACCTCCAAATAATGGAAACCAAGGTTGTAAAGCCTCAATCAGAACACATAGATACATTTAGCAACTATTTATCAGGGATATTTGCCTGGATGTTTGCAGGCTTATCGATAAGTGGGGCTATAGGCTATATAATCTCCCAAAGTGGCGACTCAATCAAATTGCTATTTTTAAACCCGATATCGTTTCTGATAATAATTGTATTACAGCTAGGATTAGTAGTTTTCTTGAGTGCTAGGGCTACCAAATTGAGTGCCAACACAGCTAGGCTAGCTTTTTTAGGCTATGCACTAACCGTAGGCATAACTCTTTCTACGATATTTTTGACCTACACCTCGACTTCCATAATGAGAGTATTCTTCATAGCTGGGAGTATGTTTCTAGTTATGGCAATAATTGGCTACACTACCAAGGTAGATCTAAGTAAAATTGGTACGATCCTGCTGATGGGCCTATTTGGCATTATAATCGCGACAGTAGTGAATTTTTTTCTAAATTCAAATGCCCTCCAGATGGCGGTTTCTTACATTGGCGTAGTAATATTTCTAGGGCTTACAGCCTACGATATACAAAAAATTAAGTCTATCTATAGCCAATTCGGTAGCGCTGGCAATATGGCTATTCTTGGTGCTCTAAGCCTCTACCTCGATTTCTTAAATCTTTTCTTGTTCTTGCTCAGGATTTTTGGAGCAGGTAAAGACTAGCGATAATTTGCCTTGCTAACGGTTATTGGGGTATTATAATTATATTATAATAATCTAATTTAGGAGGTCCCATGGATGTAATTGTTATGCCGTCAAAAAAGAGTTTACTGCTAAGATCCATTGTAAATATAATTGTAGGATTAATAATTGTTGCCTGGCCAGCAGCGACACTTGTCGTGCTAGTTTATGCTTTCGCTATCAATATACTAATTATTGGTATTGCAACACTATTTGAGCCTGTATTTAATAAATCTAGCCACAGCAACATTGGTGCCGTTATACTAGGAGTAATAGGAATCGCTGCAGGTATATACCTGATTGCAAGACCAGTCGTCACGGGCGAAATAATTGCGCTTCTGATTGCTTTCTGGGCTATCTTGTTCGGCATTACAGACCTCTATATTGGCTTTACCAGTAAGACAAAAGAAGGTGGGAGTCTTCTATTCATACTCGCCGGTGTTATATCCTTGATATTTGGAATATATGTACTAAACAGCCCGCTCGAAACAATCCTGTCTCTAATTTTTGTTATCGGATTATACAGCATTATCGTAGGTGCTGTACTCGGCTGTGTAGGCCTGTTCTTTTACCCAGCAGCAAAAAAATCTTCCAAAGCTTAGATGGAAATCACCCCCGTGCCTGTCAAATCGCATAAGTTCTGGAACAAATTAATACTAATTCTCCTTGCTGTGCTACTTGTCCTAGCTAGCTATATGACAATACTCCGAGACAACTTTGCCTCTGGAGCCAAGACATACTTGTTTTTAAAAGAGGCAAGGGCTTATGAAAACATTGCCGATCTAGCTAAGATAGAAATCAGATCCAATCTTCCTGAGAATATCAAAAACAACTTCGTAAAGCGTGCTGTGGTAGAAAAGATAATGGAGATAGTAATAACTCCTGAAAATGTCTCAAAAGTCGCGGAGCCAGGTTTGATTGCCCTTTACAAACTTTCCGATAAAGCCGCATCGTTAGCTGGCGAAAAGATCGTAATAGACACTGCTGAGTTCAAGAAGCAAGCCAATGAATACCTACCGGCACTTGGCCTGCCAGCAGGTTTTACTGAAGCTACTAATGACTTCGTTAAAGCTGTGCCGAATCAAATAACCATCATTGATGTAGATAAAAACCCCAACTCCCCTATTGCGGCATTTGTTAAGATCCGTGAAGCCTATAAAGGTCTAAACACCGCTACAAATGTACTGTGGGTACTAATAATTACAGCTCTGGCTGCGCTGGTGGCTATAAATATTCGCGCAGGGCGAAAAATACTCTCCACAATCACTTGGTCCTTCGGTGTGGCTGGTGGCCTGATGCTTGCTATGTCCTACGCCATAACCCCAATCGTCGTGTCGATTATTCCACAGAATCCTAGCCCTGCCATTAATAGCGCCACAACCAACTTAGTGGCTGATGCTCTAGACTACTTCCTGATGGTATCGAGAAGCTATGGATGGACAATGATAGTAATCGCATTATTAGCTCTTGGTGGCAAGCTACTACTATCAAACGATAGTGTTAAGACAGCCCTAAAGGGTGGCTACCAGAAAATAGTATCGACTGCTAAAGGAACTAAGCCAAAAACCAAATCAGAGCCGAAGCGTACACCAAAGAGCAAGTAGTTTTGCCCTTACGGGGGTGTATTAATATTTTGAGCAGGCAACAATACCCCACCTCAGAACTTCTATCCGATCTACCAAGACCCAGCGATATTGGGTTCGTTACAGCGTAGAGCAAGCTACTAGCTAAGGACAAGCTCCCGATGCCTTCTATGTGTCCTTTATCTCCAAAAAATGCCTACCAGCCTCTTAAGAGAGCCTGAATACTAGCCTGGAGCCAAATGGCAGGCTGAGTTTAAGAACCTAGTAAAGTTTATGCCCAGTAAATTATGGTGTAGATATATACTGGCAGCCCCTAATAGCCGGCCTTTATCTAGAAACCTAGATTGCTAAACTCTGGGACATACAGAGTTACATCATCTAAAAATGGCCTAATAGAGTTGGCAAATATAGGATTTGCATCTGTAGTAAATGTAGAACCATCATTGTATCTAACACTAATGGTAAATTGTTTACCTCCAAGCGGGGGCTCAGACGAAGGCTTTTGGGATATGATCTTATCGACCACGCCATAGGCTATGAGGCTCTTTTGGATTTCACTAAATTTACCTGGCTGAATCTGGCAGTCTGTATACTTAGTATCAGTATCTATCTGTTTTTTAACCGATAGTTGGCAGCTGTCCTTACTTATTGTCAAAGTGCTGGTCTGCTGGTATTGGGGAGAAACCGGCCCAGAGCTGACACTAAAAGATATTTCAGCAATCTTATGAGAGTACTTACTTTGGATAATCATCATTGCCACTGCCAATATAATTACCGAGCCGATTATGACTGATAATATAAACAATGTATTAATATATGGCTTTTTAGCACCTTTACTTAACATATAGCTACATCATATCACCTTTATAGTACTGTAAAAATATATTATATGTTAAAATTAATACATTAAGGAGTATGAAATGAAGAGAGTAAGCTTTATACAAATAGGCCTTTCATTGGTCTTTCTAGTAATTGCCTTGGTTGTACTAGGCGACCTTGTGGGTCTCATAAAGGCCAATAATATATTTGGCCAATACTGGCCGGCTTTATTAATTCTATTAGGGGTTATGCTGATAGGCCCGAATTCCAGAAATAATGGTATTTCGTTTGGCATAATAATACTAGGTATTTTGCTACTAATGAATACATTCAACCTCTTCGCTACCCAGGGCGGAAAAGTAGTTCTGATAATGCTCTTATCATTTAGTGGGCTAGCCATGCTAGTTTTCGCTACCACTAAAAAGCACAAAGGCTCTAACCCTAGTAGTACTTCAACCGACAAAGAGCTTTATTTTTAGATTCTGACTATAGGCTGCCTAATAATTGTCTTTACTCTCCCCGACTTACTCCTAGTTGGATCGCTTAAATAGATCTCATGATGCCTTAAGACAGCCTTGTAGCCACGCTTTTTTATGTAGCTAGCGAGCGTTTTAATATCCCCGATGGCAGTGGAATAAGAGCCAAAGTGTAGTATCTGAGCCGATTTCTTTTCTTGGAGGCTCGAGATGTGAATATCATTATATCTAGGGTTTGGCTTAATCCCTAAAGTCATGCTAACTGCCATATTAACTACACCCTGGGTGACAAACCCTGGTACGACAATAAAAACCTCCCAGATAAGATTACCGCCATCGCTGGCATCGTATGGCTTGCCATTCTTCATGCTCCACAAAGCCTCTAGGGCAGAAACCCTAAAGCTCACAAAGCCCTCGGGGGTATTGCCTTTTTTTGGCATAAAATTAATTGCATAGGCGATGGAATATAGCGCCTCGACGGAATCTCGGAATCTAGGACCATTGGGCTCACCTTCCCCGCTGATGGCCATTATTCTTAGGGCTGGGACATCGATTATCGAGGCCTTCGCGACTTTAGCGCTATAAATTAATGGATAGATATCTGATATATTAAACTTCTCAGATTCCATAGCGACCCAATACTCCTAAGATAGCCAATTTGTAACGCAATGTTATGTTCATAGTTTCATTTCCTCAAATGCCCAGACTAACACCTCTAGCATTTCATCGTAATTTATTAATACCCCTGGTGCATAGATATACAATACATTATCAACTACTTCTATGTTAATTTCAAAGTTTAGCGAATATATCTTTTCCATAAAGTTGGGTGCTAGCAGCTCGAAGCTAGTGGCTCGGTCAGGCTTAGCTGCCCAGACAGCAAATTTCTTATTAAAGTCGTTACTTTCGGTTGATACCTTAATAAGTCCCTTGGCCTTTGGTTTAAAGCCATACCAGCTTTTTTCGGTTACAAGTATATCATCATAATGTTTTGGCAATATAGACTGGGCTATTGTCATCGTTTCCATTGTAGACCCAGCCCTAGGCTGGTAGCTATAGAACTCTACAATCTTTCCAGAATAGTAGCCTGAAACATGATTGTTGATATCGGCATTGCCAAAGCCTGCTGGACCAAATATTGCACCTCTGGTAGGCATCATTAACCATCCGAAGTCTGGATTAAAATAAAATCCTTTTTTGCTAGCAAACTCTGCTATCGCCTTATCATACTTCCCTACATCCTCTGTAGACTGGCTGATACTATCGAGCACAAATACGCCCTGAACCTTTACAAAGAACCAAATTTCGGCAAAAGCAGAATTATCAATAAATATATCCTTGCCGGTTTTAAGGTCATGAAGCCTGTCTTTACAGCTAGCCTGAATATGTGCGCTGAAAGAGTCACTTTTAGATTTGCCATCTTGTATTCTGATATCAATTATTTTAATATTTTCTATTATATTCTGACGCTGATAGTTTTTTAATATATTCAACTGTAGCGTAATATTCTTGAAATAATTCGGTGATAATAACAACTTTAATTTTTTTAAATCAAAGTCGGACCAAGCTGACTGGAAACCTAAAAAGGTGTTTCTTGCTATCAAGGCCTTTGCCTTATCGCCTTGGCTAGTTAGTTTATTATCCGTGCTGCTAAAGCTACCACTTGTACCTGGGCTGAGGCCTTTAGTTTTGTACTTTTTAAGAATATATATAAATATTATGCCTACCCCGAAAAATAATAACGCTACAGGCCATAGCGATCCAGACCCTCCATAGCCAGATGGGTTACTACTCGATGAATAACCTGAGGAAAAGCCAGTGCCAGAATAAGAACCCCCACTTGAGCCCCCAGAGCTAGACCCGCCTCCACCGCCACGAGCCAACACGGAATTATTACTGGCTAAGGTCTGCTCGTAGTTGATTGTCATAGATGCGTCTTACTCGGCTCTATCAAGAGCGGCTTACTTGGCGTATTTATTAAGGTTAGACTGGAAATAGTATATTGGAAGCAAAGACACTGCAACTAGTATCAGCGTAGAGCCTAGCTTTGGGGCATTATTGAGCATAGCGAAGCTGTAGGGTTGATAAGTGATAGCCACAAACAGTGATCCAAGATAGCCAAGTATTATCGGAGCCAAAAACGCCGTAATTCGGCTGACATTACCCTTGGTAGTCTTCTCTATTGCACCTGCAAATCTCCAGAACCACCAGATATTCACCACTGGTATAAAAAACCAAAGGAAAAATGGCACTTTTTTAGCCTTGCCATTAATGACATTCATCTCAGTCTTAGTAATAAAGTACCAGTAGATATGGTAAACGCCAAATGTAAGAAGTGTTAACAATGTGATGGCTAAAAGTGATCTGTGTTTTACTCTCATATATTGCTCCTTATGATACTTTAATTATATGTCTATATTGCTTGGTAGTCTACCAAATCAAGCCGATGATAGCAAAAATCGCTATCCCCGCCCAAAAAATATTTAAAATAACTGTCTGCGCTGTTCTCTTGTATAAAGCTACTATGAGAATACCAATAGCACCAGTAAGATTTAGTAGCTGATAAAATAAGCTCGATGAACTGATCAAATTAACACTAATCAAGAAATAGGCTGCAATAATTGCTAGGGCACCATACCAGCCAGCTATTTCAGTGAAAATATTTATTTTAAGGGTTTTTTTGGGGGGTGATTTTTTGATACTAACAAGCTCCGAGGTTTCTCTTGCGCAAATACTGCTGATGATACTCTTCGGCTCTCCAGAAAGTACTTGCGGCCACCAGCTGGGTTACTATTGGGTCGCTGTATTTTTTTGATTTTGTAAGCTCAGCTATTTTATGTTCGGCTAGTTTCTTTTGATTAGCATTGTGATAAAAAATAACACTCCGGTAGCTATCCCCTACATCTGGGCCTTGCCTATCGAGCTGAGTTGGGTCGTGTTTATCAAAAAAAATGTCTAGTAGCTCTGTGTAGCTTGTCTTGGCAGAGTCAAACTCTATTTGAACCGTTTCGGCGTGTCCAGTTGTGTGGCTACAAACTTGCTCGTAGGTGGGGTTGTCTACATTTCCACCTTCATACCCGACTGTGGTCTTGAGAACCTTAGCTTTAGTGCGAAAAGCTTCTTCTACTCCCCAAAAACACCCCCCACCAAAGTCTGCTAACTCAATATTACTCATTATGCCTTGCCTCCCATTAAGTAGTAGTATACTGGCCTAGCCAAGAAGTTGCGACTCATGCTGGCCTACTCCTACTTCCCACACTTTAATGTCCTCACCACTTTCCTTGCCATAGCCGTCTTTTGCAGTCTGGACCACTACCTCTGCAACGCGATGGGCGGGCATTCCGTGGAAATTTGTCATTTCGGTTGATGTCATGGTAGGGCTTACTGAATAAATATTGAGAGCTGGAGTCTCTAGTGCCAACACCTCAGTAAAAGATCTGACGGCGGCCTTTGTGGCACTATAGACGCTTAAATCTATAGTCGGGTTAGATCGTGATCCACCCACTATATTAATGATAGATTTCCTGACATGAGGCAAAAAAGCCTTGGTCATGATAATCAAGCCTAGGAAATTCACATTTATTTGTTCCTCGATATCTTCATAAGTAAGATCTGTAAATTTTTTCCATCGCATCACCGCCGCGTTATTAACCAGAATATCGACGCCGCCATACTTAAGTACGACAGTTTTTTGTAACGCTCTAATACTGGACTCGCTCCTAACATCTAGCTGGGCTAAAAATGTCGATTTCGCACCCAGAGCAAGGCATTTATTCGAGACAGTCTCGGCCTGACCTATCTCGTCCAGGAAGGTTATTATCACATTGCAACCTTGCTTAGCAAAAGCTTCAGCTGTCTCAGCACCTATTCCCCTGCTTGATCCTGTTATGAGAACTGTTTTACCGATTATTTTTTGCATAATTCTATTATAAAGCATTACAATAGTAAAGTAGGAGAATATAATGGATAAAAAAGAACTTAAAAAAAAGCTGAGCCCGATGGCGTTTAGAGTTACGCAGGAACACGGCACCGAACCTGCCTTTACGGGCGTATATGTCGACAACCACGCCGAAGGCACATATCGCTGCGTGGTATGTGGGCAAAAACTTTTTGAAAGCGATACTAAATTCGACAGCGGAACTGGCTGGCCTAGCTTCGATAAGGCCATACCAGGATCTACGGTAATGAACTCAGACGACAGGTATGGAATGAATCGCATTGAAGTTAGCTGCAGTAAATGCGGTGCTCACCTGGGGCATATGTTCGATGACGGTCCAAGCAAAACAACTGGGGAAAGATTCTGTATTAATTCCTGTGCACTAGATCTAAAAAAGAAAGAAGGCAAACAATGACGAGTAACCTAAAGGCTGTATTCCTTAATTGCACACTAAAAAAATCACCTAAAAAATCAAATACAGATGCATTAATTCAAAAGGCTGTGGATGTATATGAAGAAATTAAAGTCGATAGCACTGTGATCCGTGTGGTTGACCACAATGTAGCTACTGGGGTTAGCTCAGATGAAGGACATGGTGACGAGTGGCCACAAATTTACAAAAAAGTCTTAGAAGCCGATATTATAATAATTGCTACTCCGATATGGTTTGGGGTGCGCGGTTCAGTCTGCCAGCAGGTAATGGAGCGGCTAAGTGGCGGCTACGACGAAGCAGACCCAAAAACAGGGCAATTCCCACTCTACGGCAAAGTTGGTGCATGCATTGTGACTGGTAATGAAGATGGTGCACATGATGTTTGTGCTAACACGCTATTTAATCTGACCCACATAGGATGCACTATTGCTCCTAACTCCGATAGCTATTGGGTTGGCGAGGCAGGCCCAGGGCCAAGTTACATCGAGGTCGGCCAAAAAAGCCTTTATACCAATAGAACAATCAGATTCTTAGCCCACAACACTGCCTGGATGGCCCAAATGCTCAAAAATAATCCGATACCAACAAATCTCAAAGAACTCGAAGAGAAAGCAAAAAAAGTCAGCACCTAATGCTTGATAAATTTCTTACGCACCCACTATTGGCGCTAAATTTTGCTATCGAGCTAACCCTCGGCCTAACTATGGTTATCTATCCTCAGCTCATTACAAGCCTGGGAGGAGTTGATATTTCAGAAGTCCTACTACGGACATGCGGCATGTTAGCTCTTTCGGTATCGGCTTTCTCTCTACTATCAATTTATTTTATTATAAACACAACCGAGAAGCACAAAGTTAAAAATTTTGTATACTTAAATTTATTGATATTTAATTTAGCCCTAACTATTGGCCTGCTTTATGCAGCGATAACAGGAGAGATATCTTATTTAGGTGCAATTGTTCACGCGCCTTTAGCATTGGCTTTCGCTGTGTCGCTATATCTTAGTTATAAGCGGTAAAGCCTTCTATAGTTGCCAGGGTATGTTTATCAAATAGAACAGCTTTAACCCCCAGCTTAGCTGCTACATCCAAGTAGTGCTGGGTATCATCGACAAAAATTGCTTCGTGCGGCCTTAACTTCAATTTCTCTAAAGCGGACTCGTAGAATCTTGGGTCCGACTTGGCAATCCCGAGCTCGTTGGTGGTTTGAACAAGATCAAAATATCTATCTATGTTATTTTGCTGAAGCCACGGATGTAAATCTACATCCGATGCAGATAATATTGCAAATCTATACTCATCCTTATTTCGCTTAATAAATTCTGCTAATTCTGGATTAAGCTGGCCCTGGATATTGATGACGCCATAAAAATCCCAGAAGATTGCCTTTATCATAAGGTTTCGAGTTCATCTTGCCAGTGCTTAATGAGTTCAAAACTTCCCTGCCAAAACTCTGCTGAACTCATGTCAATTCCGACCTTCTGGAGTATTATTCTGGGGTCCTCAGAGCCCCCTGCGGCGAGAATTTCCTCGATTTTTGGTACGAAGCTTTCGCCTTCACTCTTATATTTGGCATATAGAGCCATGCTAAGTAGTTCGCCAAAATTGTATGCATAGCAATAAAATGGGGTATGAATTATGTGCGGTATATAAGCCCATTCGTACCTAAACATTTCATCGACATCGACACTATCTCCAAATTGCTCTTTAAGATTATCGAGCCACATTTGGCTAAGGTCTTTCTCTTCAACTCCGCTTTTGAGTGCTTCATGCGCTGCTATCTCAAATTTAACGATAAAGTTCTGGCGGCAAACGGTTGCATAACTATCGGCTAACTTTTCACTCAATAATTTTTTCTTGGCATCATTAGTTTTGGCCCTAGAAAGTAATTTTTCAAATAATAACATCTCCCCAAATGTCGAGGCTGTCTCGGCAAGTGGCAAAGTGGCATGCTGAGCAGATATGGTGTGATTATTGGCATAAATACTATGAACACCATGGCCCAGTTCATGGGCTAGAGTGCTCACATCTCGGCCCTTGCCATCGTAATTGAGCAAAACATATGGTGTCACCGATGGCGCTACAGTCATACAAAACGCCCCACCGCGCTTGGTATCACCGGGGTGGGTATCTACATGATTTTGGTCGGTAATCAGCTTAGCATTATCGGCAAACTTAGGGCTAAACTCCCTAAATGACTCATCCACTAAAGCAAGTGCCTCGTCGTATTTATAGTTCTCTACGGAATCACCAATTGGGGCATAGAGGTCAAACCTACTAAGCTTTTCCACTCCCAGCTGGCGGGCCTTAAACCCAAAATACCTTTGGAATACACCAACATTACTAGAGCAGACCTTCATGAGGGTGTCTATGACTTCATCTTGTATATGATTGGCCGTATTTCGCATTCCTATCGCAGACCCATAGCCCCTTAAATCATATTCATAGTTCCAGTCCTTCACTACTGCCTGGTATGCCACAAAGAATTTATCAATGTTTTTTGAGTACTGGTCAAACCTAGCCTTAAAAGCTGCCCTTCGCTCTTCGGGCTTAGCTGAGTAGGCATAGCTGCTTAGCTCGGCATTATTTGAAATTTTCTTAGGCTCCCCACCCTCTGGCTGAAAATCGTAGACCATCTCTGTCTCTATCATATCTCTTAGATCAATAATTACGCTCACGCCGTTTGCATCTTTGGCGGTAATGATATTCTCAGAATTTTCATCTAGGCTGTGGTGGCTCATAAGCCTAGAATAAGTGTATTGATACTCGTTGTCAGGATTCAACCTAAAAAGTCGCATTGCATTTTCGTCGTCTAGCAGCTTCTTGCCAGCCACACTTTTCCCTTTAAGCCAAAGGCTAATAGGGCGTACATTCTTACTAAATTCAATCTCTAAATCCTTTACTTGGTTCTTTAGCTTTAGCGCGAGGCTATCTTTCTGATCGGCAGATTCCATAAGGCTGGGCCTACAACTAAGTCGGTGCATGCCCTCGATGGTAGTTTCATGATGCTTTGTGAAGTCAAGAAAATCATCGTCCGACATATCAGGCGACATCTTTTTAAAATGCCCCGGGAACTGAGCAATCTGAGATTTAGTGAGATTATACAGTTCATCGAAGTTATCCAAGCTAACTACATCGTCTAAGTTCCAGTTTTTTGATTCCATAATACTATTTTACTATAAAGAAACCAGATTATCCTACATTTAATATGCCAAAACACACATTAGAGTAATAATCACCGAGCAAAAGTGCCACATACCATGGTAAACATCATATTTGTGATCCTTACCAGACAATAAGAAATAAAAAGCGATAACCACAAAAATTAAAGCAATCGGAAAATACGGCAGCTTTAAGCCTGACAAATATAATATGTAAAGATTAGCGGTTATTACACTATATGCTAAAATTTTATCTAGTCGCTTCAGCTCCTTTTCATTGGACAAATGATAATATAGCGACACACTGGCAGCCAGTGCGATGAGCAGTCCGTAAGCCCAAAGACCTTTCGTAAAAGCCAGCCCCGCTGGAATGTAAAATGGCACATTGCTCCAGATGGGGATAATTTCTTTATCGGATAGTAGCTTAGATAACCTCATATTATTATAATATCAAGGTTGTACGAAAAAATCATTGATAGCCTGCTACCCAATATAAGTTGCTCTTTATGGTCTACGGCGTTATCTGCCAAATATTCTACCGAGCTGAGAACCGGCGGCTTGCCACCACGGCGCAGTGTAGCGCAGGCGAGGCTTGTCGGCCTCTACTGCTGCAACAATCTTTTTGACTATTGAGCTATTACTTTTTCTCTCAAACAGAGCAAATCTTGCCTCTTCATTTTTCTTGATCTTATCTATTACTTTATTAAAATAAGAAGATTTGTCCATCCAGGCGTATTTGCTATTCATCACCCTCTGATTGAAGCCCGTGGCGTAGGTGCCAGGCTCGACTACAATAATATTGACATTTTTGGTTACTAGCTTAAGCTCTTGGCGCATAATGTCGGCAGCAGCCGAAAGCGAGAATTTGGTCATGCAATAGGCTCCCCAAAAAGCTATCGGCATACGCCCAGCTAATGAGCTAATGATAATAACTTTGCCAGAATCTTTTTTGATCATTTTTTTGAGTACACCCTGGGTTAGTTCAAGGGTGCCAAAAACATTAGTTTCAAAGTTTTTTCTAACATTAGACATTGGTATTTCGGCCAGTGAGCCTGATTCGCCAATAGCGGCGTTGTTTATTAGTACATCGATATCAAGCGCCAGTGCTTTGTCTCTATCTTGTTTCATGGTGATATCGAGTTTGAATATTTCAAGTCTTATGCCCTGCTGCGCGGCAAAGGTCTTAAGTTCTTCTACCGACTTTTCTCTATGTACGGTGGCATATACCTTGTAGCCAAGCCTTGCGAGGGCCACTGCACTGTCTAAGCCTATGCCGCCGCGGCATCCGGTTATTAATACTTTTATCATGACACTCCTTTTGCGGTTTTTTAGCTATTTACAACTTTTATTATAGACCTTTTAGTGCCCATTATCGCAACAAACATTCTCATAATAAAAACCCGAGGCAAGCTCGGGCATTTATTATGGCGGAGAGAGGGATAGCGGCTTGCGCCTTTTCCGCTTCAATCATGCTCGAAGTAAACTTCTGCGCGTGCTTTCGCTCCACCGAACCCTGCTGCAAGCAGCAGTAGGGTTCTCATTATATCTATTCCATAATAAAAACCCGAGGCAAGCTCGGGCATTTATTATGGCGGAGAGAGAGGGATTCGAACCCTCGAGACGGTTGCCCGCCTACACGCTTTCCAAGCGTGCTCCTTCAGCCACTCGGACACCTCTCCGTGCGGGGTATAGTTTAGCAAAAAAAGCCCGTTTTGGGAAAACCTCGTAGCACAAAGTTTGACCCCAATAATACTGCTTAGCCGAGTTCTTTTTTGAGCTTTTCTACCAAATCCACTGGGGTTGGATTAATTCCATTAGCAATTCCAACATAGGCTGAGACATAATCGCCTAGCAAGATAGTAGAAAGCAACTGCTCTATAAGTGTCTGGCCTTGGGCTTCTATAACTATTGGCTCAAAGCCTTTGTCTTTTAAGATATTTTTGGTGATGTCCATGCGCTTTTGCATTTGAGCGCTTTCCAAGCTAGATTCCAGCTGTACAGATACAACATCTTTCTTTTCAGGGAACATCCAGCCCTGGAATTCATTATGATTTAGCTCCGGGTAGGTATTATAAAAACACAATTGCTTGCCATTTTCGTTGATATCTATCTTCCATTTATAGGCGGCCGAGCCAAGTACTGAGCCTGAGTAAATAATCCCGATCTTTCCCGCTAACTGCTCGGCGATTTCCATTGCCCGGTTACTGGTATCATTATCCGGGCTCATCTCAAATTTTAATTTATCTAAAAAGTCTGCAGCATTAATAAGCTGCCCACGCAAATCTGTGGAGGAGGATAGCCTCATGTCCTCAAATAAGCACGCTAAGGCCTTTAGCCCAGCGAATACAGCTAATCTTGGCTGAACCCCTGCAGGTAGCTCTAATAGGCCGTGGTGTTTCTGCTGGGCGAGGTCCATCAGCTCGCCACCAGCTGTCATAATGACTATCCTAGCATTCAGGCCCAAGGCCTGCTTGTAGCAGCTAAGAGCCTCTTCGGTATTGCCGGAATGCGATGACACCACAACTAAGGTGTCTGGGCCTACATAGCTAGGCAAATTGTACCCTCTAGTTATTTCAAAAGGCACCACCAGACTACCGTAAAGCCAGCTTTTAATTATATTTGCAGCCAGTGCCGAGCCACCCATCCCAGCTAGCACTATGCCCGATATACCCACCCCATCTTCGGCAGTGATATCCTCATGCATGGTGTCGGCATAATTGCGCCTCAACTGCTCGGGCTGAGCTCCAATCATGTCGAATATGCGATCTTTATCCAGTTCATTTATTTTAGCTATATCTATCATGTTTCCTCCTAATAGCTATATTGTACCACTTATAATGCCTACATATCAGCTAGGCAAAGTACCTAAGGCCATATTCCACTCGCTTATTAGCCCAACCAAAATATAATATTTATTCTTATAAAGACTTAGGGCCAGAACTTGCGTCCTGGCCCCGGTATTTTATTTACCCACAGATACCACCTGTGCTTCTGAGGAGGAAAGGAGTCCTCAGAAGAAATCGGGCCCTGAGGCTAGAGAGTTCTACGACAGTAGAATAAAGCTTCAAAAGCCTACTCTCTAGCCTCCCCTTGGCTCCCGCGTTTTTTTGGCTTGTGCCAGAATTAAATAATATCATAATTATAGTATTATGTCAATACTATAATATAACTAAATTATAAAAATAACCCCCAACTTTACGGGGGTTATTTTTTTAATCTTTAAGCCACTGGCTACCGGAAGGGAGCTACATCATTCCCCCCATGCCGCCCATGTCTGGCATAGGTGGAGCTGATGCTGCTTCCTTCTGCGGCAATTCTACTACGGCTGCTTCGGTGGTAAGTAGCATCGATGCTGCGCTGGTGGCGTTAATCAATGCACTCTTGGTAACCTTAACAGGATCAATAATACCCCTGGAGAGCATATCGGCCTTTTCGTTCTTAGCAAAATCCCATCCTGTCTTATTGTCATTTGCCTTGACTATTGTTTCAAGTATTACGGCTATGTCTGTGATACCGGCATTAGCAGCTATCTGCCTAATCGGGGCTTCTAGCGACTTACGCACAATAGCTATACCTATCATTTCCTCTTCATCTAGCTTCAAGCCATCTAGCGCCTTTCGGGCCTTGATCAAGGCAGCTCCGCCTCCTGCTACGATTCCTTCTGCTACGGCAGCTTTAGTGGAATTGATGGCATCCTCGATTCGGGCTTTCTTCTCTTTAAGCTCTACTTCTGTTGCCGCACCGACCTTGATAACAGCTACTCCGCTCTCTAATTTGGCGACTCGCTCCTGGAGCTTTTCGATTTCATACTCGGAATTGGTTGTCTTGATCTGATTTTTGATTAAAGCAACTCGCTCTTTGAGCGCGGACTTACTGCCTTTGCCCTCAACTATAGTGGTGTTGTCTTTATCGGCGATAACTTTACGGGCTTCACCAAGCATCTCTATAGCGGCGTCCTCTAGCTTTAGCCCCACTTCTTCAGTAATAACTTGCCCACCCGTTAGGACTGCTAAATCGTGAAGCATTTCTTTGCGTCGATCCCCAAAGGCAGGTGCCTTAATAGCAAGAGCATTGAATGTTCCCCGTAGCTTATTTAAAACAAGTGTGGTTAAGGCCTCCCCGTCTACCTCATCGGCAATTATAACTAAATCCTTTTTGCCATCTGCCGCGAGCTTCTCGAGTAGTGGCAATAGTTCGTTGATAGCACTAATCTTTTTATCTGTGATTAAAATTGGCGCATTCTCCATAACTGCCTCCATGCGAGCTGGATCCGTGACCATATAGGGGCTCACATAGCCCTTATCGAACTGCATACCTTCGACTACTTCTTTTGCTAAGCCTAAAGTCTGTCCCTCTTCGACAGTAACAATTCCGTCTGCACCTATTACATCCATCACCTCGGCTATCAGTTTGCCCACCTCTGGGTCATCAGCCGAAATACTAGCTACATTGGCAATTTCAGTGCTAGCCTTAACGGGCTTGGCTATTCTATCTAGCTCTGTTGAAACCGCTGCGGAGGCCTTCTCTATGCCTCTACGGATCGCCATCGGATTGGCACCAGCAGCAACATTCTTTACTCCCTCATCGACAATAGCTTGTGTCAATACAGTGGCGGTTGTTGTGCCATCGCCTGCCAGGTCGTTAGTTTTGCTAGCCACTTCCTTTACTATTTGTGCCCCCATATTTTCGAAGGCGTCTTCTAGCTCGATTTCTTTGGCAATAGTAACCCCATCGTTAGTGATATTTGGGCTCCCATATTTACTTTCCAGTACAACATTTCGACCTTTAGGACCGAGTGTTACTTTTACAGTGTCGGCTAATTTATCGACACCAGCTTTTAATTTTTTTCGCGCTTCTTCGCTTGATATAATATCTTTTGCCATAATTACTCCTTATTTTATCACCGCGAGGATATCTTCCTCTTTGGCTATCATATAATCTTTATTATCTACCTTTACTTCATCTGGGCCATAGCTCTTATAGAGCACTGTGTCGCCCGCAGCTACTTCTTTGACTTCCTTACCGACTTCAAGAACCTTGGCCATCTTGGGCTTCTCCTGGGCACTGTCGGGCAATATAATGCCACTCTTGGTCTGTTCTAACTGTTCAAGTTGTTCTAACACAATACGATCTGCTAGTGGTTGGATCTTCATCTGCCTCCCTGCTTTAAAATTTAGTATAGTCAGTATTAGCACTCTATACATATGAGTGCTAATTGATATTAATATACATCTGGCAAAAGTTACTTGTCAAGCACTCTACCTATTAGACTGCTAAATGTTATCTCTTATACTCCGCCACTGGGTGGCTAATTGGGCGGATGTACCTTTATGGTGAAGATTAATAATATCTGGGCGAACCCGGATAAAAGCATCTGGGTGGTGGCTCTTAGGCTGGGCTGCGGTATGTCGCAAATGTCGGTGATAGCCGATATCGTCAAGCCTGTCGATAATTCTAAAGCCAGAACTATAAATTCGCATTGGAAGCTTGGGCCAAACAAAGTTTGGTAACTTTTCTTGAATGTATGGGTCGCACTTTAGTATCCCGTACCAAATACTCGCCCCGTATATCGGCTTGGCACAGATCATGGCATAAACCAGCCCAGGCTCATTGACCTTCATTATATCCTTCTGCATCTTAACCCCCTTGGTAGTCAAAAACATACCCAGGCTAAATCTACCTGCAGACACAAATTGATCCTCCAGCTGATGCAGAAGCTTAAGCACGCCCATAAGTATGCCCTTGGAGACAAAAATACGGTTTGGAGAGGTAACTATTAGCAAATCAATATCGCTCTGATCGTGGGCATTCCCGAGAGCAACACTATTTACCACTACTATAGATTTAACAAATGGCAGCATCCCGATAGCTCGAGCCCAGCGAAGAGCTTTTTTGAGCAATATCTGTTGCTGACCCAACATCTTCTTCTGATTAGGATATTTATGAGCCGATAATCCATATTTTCCATCGACCAAAGAAACCTTACCCCGCTTTTCCAAATTTACCAGCTGTTTCTTTATGGCCAAATGGCTTGTTCTTATTGATACCAGGCTAAATATAGTATTAAAGTCTACGCGTAGCCCCCAAACAGCATAGTAGGCTAGTAGATCCAGGCAGGCATGGCTAATTTGCGACTCTCTTTGCTTAGTTTTATAAACACTCATAGATACAGTATATCTCAAATAAAAGCAGAATGACCCAGAGCTTTAAAAACTCTGGGTCTACTATTGGGTGGGAGGCTGGGCCCACGATCTAAGCAATGTTTGCTTTTTACCCCATCAAAGGCAAACATCTATCACACAGGGCTCATTTCTCAATTTACGAGAGCGAGAAGCTATGTGGGTGGGCCCAGCCAAATGTTGCGGTAGTAGCTAGATAAAAAATTTGCTATCTGCTACTACCGCGTTATTCAACAAACAACACTATTCAGCAGTATTCTGCAAGTGATCAGGCAAAATACCGGAATCATGCTGTTTGTTAAAATTGAAAAGTTCGTTCTTATTTTGCTCTAAGAATGAGCTAATATTAAACCCTTACTGGCCAAATATCAAGCAATTTTGTGGATGATTTCCTTTATCTTCTGTAAGCTGGCTTCTGCCGTGGCCCGATCTAGAGCCTCTAAATTTACCCTTAGCAGGGGCTCGGTATTACTGGACCTAATATTGGCCCACCAGGACTTGTTATAAATACTCAGGCCATCTATGTAATCTAGCCGATCGGCTGTAATATTTTGTCGTACCAAATCAATAGCATTTTGTGCGTCTGGAACCTCAAATGTCTGTTCAGCCAGAGCGTAGTACCTACGATAAGGCCGAACTAGCTCGGAAAGCTTTTTGCTAGATTTAGATAAAATAGAAAGAGCCCTCAGGCATGCTATTAACCCACTAGTATCGTTGTTAAATTCAGCAAAGTAATAGTGTTGGGCTTGCTCAATTCCAAGTACCGCGTGGTGCTTAGCCATAGCCTGCTTCATGCTCGGGCGGCCAACTTTTACTTCTATTGCGATCCCGCCTAGTCTTCCAATGATCTCTGGTAGCGCTCTAGAGCATGAGGCATTATAGACAATACTGGATTTCTTTTGCGCCAAAGCCTGATGGGCAAAAACCAAGCCAAGTTCGCTAGCCGAGATAGTTCTACCGGTTTCATCAACCAGCATAGCCCTGTCCGCATCTCCATCAAATGCAACGCCGCAGTCAAACCCGCCGGAGCTAACCTTGCTCTTTAGATCTACCAAATTGGCCTCTATCATGGGATTAGGATGATGGTGGGGAAAGTTACCGTCGGGAGTTAAATACAGCCCAACGATGTTTAGGTTGGTCTTTTTGAGTAGGCTCTCCACGACAATACCCCCCATGCCGTTACCGGCGTCCCAGGCTACCTTCAGCGGACGGTCAATGCTGCCTGCCGCCTTAATAGCGAAGTCAACCCACAGGTTGGTAATATCAATCTTTTCCACGCTACCGATATCCACGGCTGGTGAAAACACCATATCCTTAGCCATAGACCTTATAATTTCTAGGCCCGACCCCATACCTATCGGTGCTCCACCCTTACTGGTCAGCTTAATGCCATTATAGCCACGGGGATCGTGACTGGCTGTAACCATGGCGCCTCCAGCAAGCCCTTTGGATTCAATGGCATAGTAGAGCATATCTGTGCTTACCTGGCCAATATCCAGGACATCCCTACCCTGCTCAGTCAGGCCTCGGACGATATTATCTGCCAAATCAATAGAATCCAGCCTCATGTCCTTGCCTACAGCGACTTGGCCTGGAGGCAAATACTGTGCCATCGACTGCCCCACTCTGTAGGCAAGCTCGGGAGACACACCCTTGGCGCTTTCGCCGCGGATGTCATAAGCCTTAAATACAGATGGATTAAATAGCATAACTATATTCTACCAGAATAAGTTCTTTCGTATTCTGGCATATAGCCTAAGAAAATACTCTTCTTGGTTAGCCCATAGCTTATACTTAGTAGAATTTATGGGCATATCCCAGCAACCGACAAACTCCACGACATTATCGCTAAAACTACGCTTAAATTGATACAGGCCAGATTGGGGATGCTTGCTGTCAGACAATTTGGCTATAGGCGGCACCCCAACCATATCATAGAGCTTATCGCCATTTTGCTTAGCCCACTTAATTGCCTCCCACTGCAGTAGGTATGGTGCCATTAGATTGCGCTTCGAGTCATAGGATCCGCCGTCCTTGTAATACGCTCGGCCCGAGAACCTGGCCACGAATACAGCGCCTAAGACCTCACTTTGATGCGTAGCCACTAGTAATTGACCCAACCCAGCAGCACTGAGCTCTCGCCAGTAGTTGCCAAAATGCTGCTTGGGGCGCAGAAAATATCCGCCACGCTTTTGGGTGGTTTGCATTAAATCGTACATCAAGTCCACAGCTGAATCATCCATTGGGCGACGCTCCACCTTCACGCCTTTGCGCTCTGCTAGGCGAATATTGTAACGAGTCTTGGACTTAAAATTAGTCATTATTCCGTCCAGGCTATCAGAAATATCCAGAATAATAGTGGCTTTAGATTGAAGATCCAGGCGATACTTAAGATACCCAAGCCGACCGAGGTCTAGGCTGGTACTAAATTCTAGCTCTGGCTCGATTTTAACGAGTATCGCTTGCTTATCTAGCTTTCTTAAAAAGCTTACAAGATCAGCTGAAAACTCCATAAAATGAGCCTCGGCTAGCTTGCTGGCTTGATAGTTTTTGAAAAACCCCGGACCCTTGCTGCAATAGTAGATATTGCCAAGAATCGAAGCTGGTTTTTTGATCAACAAAAATGCTACAAAATAGGCCGTGGCTTCGTAAATACAATACACTGGCTGCCAGCCGCCAGCCTGTTTGATACTTGCCCAGGCTTGGCTCTGATAAAGATGCCCACCATCGAAGTTTGAACATATTAGCTCATCCCACCGAGCTATCTCGAGCTCAGTCGCGAGCCGAATCACTAGCTGCGACCTCTAAATTTTTTATAAATCCTATAGGCTTTGTATTTAGGCTTATTGATCGGTATGTCATAGGTGCCCAAATAGGCCACAGTCTCTCCCCCAAAACCTTTCTTGAATGAAGTTATACCGGCCCACTTGTGCTTGGAGTTATCATCGGGTGCGACTCCCCAGAGATCAAATGCCGTACTACCAGATTGCTTTGCATCTAGGATAGCCTGCCACATCATGCAGACTGTGGCCTTGTGCTTCCTGTTTAGGTCCTGAAAAGCCCCAGCATACGCGTAGCTCCTAACGCCGTTATAATCGTAAAACAATGCACCAGCCACAGGCTCGCCGTCAGCTTTAGCCAAATACAGCTTCATGCTACCGCTTGGGCTCATCTGCTTGAACACCTGCCGATAGTAGCTATCCGGGTAAAAAGTCACTTTCGCACGCTTTGCAGTGTCTCGCAGCATTCCCAGGAATATTTCGAGGCCTTCCTGACTGTCTGTAGACAAAACCTCAACTCCCCGCTTGCTAGCACCATTTATATCGGAACGATGACCAGATCTCAGATTAGCCCTGAGGGCATCGATCGGCTTGGTGATATCAATTACCTGAGTGTGCTCTGGGTCGACTTCAGATGTCTTGATAGCCCCTATACTATCCAGGTCTGATTTACCAATAACCCCCATCGGCTCGATTCTAACAAAATCAAAGCCTTCTTGGGTGGCAAAAGCCGCAACGGATTCCAGTGCGTCCTTAGCGTTAAGACTGGCGGTTGGTCCATAGGGCACATTTAAGTACCTCAGGCCACGCGATTTACGCTCAAACCCAACCCAGCTCCAGTGATTAGATCTTTCGAAATAAGCACTTCGACCCATAGACTCTTGAACCTCCGACCACACCATGCCCTGAAGCACAGATGCGCCAAGGCTTTTTTGCAGTACATCCCAATCGTTAGGTAAATTTTCCATGACTCTATTGTAGCAAGCATGCTTGTCTATGTCTTGCGGTGCTATACAATAGTCAATAATGAATATATTAGCAATCGAATCAAGTTGCGACGAAACTGCTGTCGCGATAATACAAGACGGGACTAAAATACTGTCCAATATCATCTTCTCCCAGGCTGAAATACACGCTCCTTATGGCGGGGTTGTACCTGAAGTAGCAGCTCGATCGCACATAGAAGTTATTATTCCAGTAATCGAGAAGGCCTTCGAGGAGTCTGGCCTGGGCTGGGATAATATTGATGCAATCGCCGTCACTAAGGGGCCTGGCCTAATAGGGTCATTGATAATTGGGGTTATGACTGCCAAAACTCTGGCAATAACCAAAAACAAACCCTTGATCGGCGTTAATCATATTTGGGCACATGCTTTTGCTAGTTTTCTAACAGACAACCCACCGCAATTTCCTTTTCTGGCGCTTACTGTATCTGGCGGGCACACTGCCCTATCTATTTATAAACAAGACCTATCGCGAGAAGTGCTCGGTGAAACACTTGATGATGCCGCGGGTGAAGCCTTCGACAAAGTCGCCAAGCTTATTGGCCTCCCCTACCCTGGTGGGCCAGCTATCTCAAAAGCCTCCGAAAATGGCAACCAAGACGCCTATAGCTTCCCTATAGCAAATCTCCCTAAAAATACTTTTGATTTTAGTTTTTCCGGACTCAAAACTGCAGTACTAAGGCAGGTCCAGGAAATTACGGGTGTGAATCCAGGGGCTATGGAAAAGAAAAAAACATATCAACTCGAAGATAGAATTGTCGCCGACATTTCGGCTTCATTCCAGAAAGCTGCCGTTGGTGCACTGGTGGCCCAGACCCATAAAGCCTACCTGCGATATAGCCCCAAGGCACTCGTGGTTGGAGGTGGAGTAGCCTGCAATGCCTACTTGCGCGAAAAGTTAACAGCTATAATGCCCGATGCGATCTTCGTTCCTCCAGTTCTCTGCACTGATAACGCAGCAATGTTGGGAGCCCTAGCCTACCAAATGGCCGTTGCTAATTTATACCAAGACCCAAACACCCTAAGGGCTGATTCTAGTCTAGAAACGATATAATAAATCAAATAAAAGAGATGTGCCTTATTATAGGGAATATTGATATTTTTACTTAACTGGGCCGACTTCGTCTAATTTTGCGCCGATATTGCTTAGTTCAGTTTCTTTTTTAACTACACTTTCTTGCATGGTAGAAATTTTAGAGTTCATGTCGTCGATTTGTTCCTGAACTTCATCTTTCAGTTTATTTAGGTTATCAACTGCCCGCTGCTTTGCGTCGTTTAATCTTTCTACTTCAGCCGAAAAGCGCTTACCTGTAGGGCCTTGGTCTTCATCGCTTGAGTCGGATTCTTTGCTTGGCTTGTCTTCCTTCATGGAAAATACGGGTAGTGGCTTATGCTTAGGTTCGGGATCGCTCTTGGAATCAGAATTTGTACTAGCAACCGGGCTCAAGGCCAGCTCTACGGGAGCTTCTGGCTCGGACTTTTTGCTATTGTCTATGATCTGATCTTCGCGAATACCAGCGGAAGGAGTAATTGATGGCTTAAACATCTCCCCTGGCTCGGCCGTGTTTGTGCTCGAAGAGTCGCCTAGGTCTGTATTCAAATCGGTCATCGCGGGAACTTCTGCGGTGGCTTCTGGCTTATCTTCGGAGGGCATTCCCATTGCCATCCCGGCTTCCTTGATGTTGAAAGTATCATCTTGGCCCATAGTAGTGTCCATGGAGGATACATCGTAAGCGTTACTATCAATATCCTCGGCTTGAGTTGCGGGCAGCATGGAGGGAGGGAGTGTGCCGTTAAGAGGCGGCAGGGCTGAATCAGCCATTACTGGAGTGGATTGGTCGGTGCTGTCTTCTGGTGGTAATGTCGAGACGCTATCGTTCTGAGGCTTAACCAAAACTGCCGTTGCCGAACCATCAGCCATCGGAGCTCGCTCATCCCATTCCTCATCAATTTCTAGCGGACTATATATATCTTTCATGTAGCAATTCCTTTCGATAAACTATTCATACAAGTTATCCTTATTGTAGTGATTATTATACCGACTG
>JAPLVO010000015.1 GCA_026397045.1 Patescibacteria group bacterium
ATTCGCCACTAAAAATCCCCCCTGAAATTAATTGTTAGGCTCAATCCTACTACGCATTGGTGGCGCTGTCCAACACTACCTAGATGATCGCCCGCAACTGCTCATCGATATCGCCAGCTCCCATAAAGACTACTATATGCTTTTCGTCAAACCTTGTTTTGGCGATTTCAAAAGCCTGATTAAAACTTTCTTCGTATTTAGTCTTGGGGCCTTGGATCATTCCAGCCAACTGTTCGGAAGATTTACCCTCACCATCATCCCGACCCTTAACGGCATATAGGGGAATCAGGTACAGCTCATCGGCACTCTCGAAGCTATCGGCAAATTCATCAAACAGTTTACTAAGCCGGTCTCGCTGATGTGGCTGAAATACACAAACTAAGGACTTTTTTGGGTTAGCGTCTTTTAGGGCTTTAAGTGTGGCTTTAATTTCGGTAGGGTGATGAGCATAGTCGCTATACACTCCGTCGGTAATCTCCTCGAGCCGGCGCCAGCTACCGCGAAAACCACGAAGACTACCAATAATAGATTCTTTTTTGATGCCAAGCACTTCACCTACCAAGTGGGCTGCCTCCGCATTACTTTGGTTATGCTCACCAGGAACTCCCAGCTCATGGCTAGCTAAGTCGGCTTCATTATACAAAATAACTCGACGATTCAAGAGGTTAGTGTTTTTAATGACATCAACCGTGTTTGCATCTTGACCATTGGCAATAATTGTTCCACCGCTTCTTGTGTTTTCTAGGTATTTACTAAAAGCCTCTTTGACGCCATCGATATCATTGTAGATATCCAAATGCTCCCTATCCACATTGGTGACTACCGAGATAGTTGGGCGATAATTATGGAAGTGCCTATTATAATCATCGGCCTCCAATACAAAGAACTCACTCTGGCCCATGCGGAAGTTATTACCATTTAGCTCGTGCATCTTTGTGCCGACTATCACTGTTGGGTCTAGACCAGCTTCAATCATTATTTTAGCGACCATGGAAGTGGTTGTACTCTTGCCGTGGCTGCCCGAGATTGCAATTAAGGTGTAATTATCGGTTATCTCGCCCATTGCCTCAGCATACAGCTTGGTCGGAATCCGATTAGCCTTAGCGGCGTCGTATTCGTCGTTGCCCTCTTTGACTGCAGCGCTGTGAATTACCAAGTCGGCTCCACGAACATTTTCGGCGCTATGGCCGATTTGCACCATAATGCCTTGAGATTTAAGAAACTCTGTAATATCCGAGCGTGATGCATCCGAACCGCTCACATTATCGCCGTTGGCTTTGTAGTACTGAGCTAGGGCAGAGGTGCCGATTCCACCGACACCTATAATATGTATGTGCATAGGTTTAGTCATGAATATATGGTAGCACAATTAGTACTTAATAAATGTGGCCAAGTCAGCCCACGAAGCATTGGCAGCTGCCTTATTATACATTTCTACTCGCCCTGGCTGGAAGTAAGCGTGGCCAGCGTCGTATACTTTTTCGGTGTAATTAATCCTGGCATTTTTAAATGCCTGAGAGGTTAGCTGCCTATCAGCTTCTGGGATGCTACTGTCTTTATCGCCATAAAACGACATCACAGCTAGGCTTTCATCCTCTTTACGAACTTCACACAGTGCCTCAATAGGCGTTTTGTCTTGGTAATAGCTAGGGGTATGCCCACCAGCGCCATAAAATGAGACTATCTTTTTGACCTTACTATTTAAACCGCTCAAGTAAGCCAAACGCCCGCCAAAACAAAAGCCAATAACACAAATTGATTCGAGCTGGGTCTGGCTGCTGCTAATTTCTTCCTGGGCTTTGCTGAAGATATTGACAAAATCCTGGCCTGTCATTTTAGCCATTAAGCCCGACGCAGTGGCTTGATCGGCCTGGGGATTAAAATTATTAGACTGTCCCGTCAGCTGGTAGAAGTAATCCAGCACATAACAGGGCTGTTGATAACGCTGACTCAATGCCTGAGCAGTGGTGGTGGCGTAGTCAGTTTGGCCCCAGATGTCTGGCAGCATTATTATGACCCTGGTGGCAGCTAAGCTAGAGTTGGTGACTTTCAAAAACTGACTCATAGCAATATTTTACCATAGCTAGGTTCGGCCTAGCTGCCGAGCAGATAATAATTGACATATCGGAAGTTAGTAATAAGATAAATACACAGGCTACCTTAATATCGCAGCTTCAAACAGAAAGGCTAGATTTAAGTCGTATAGTAAGCTATTTTTGTCCGTACCAGAGGGGAACCATAGTGAAATCGCAAAGAGCTAGTCAGCCGCAGAAAGACCGTACCGGTAATAAAAAATCAGAAAAGGAACCGCTACCACCAAAGCTTGTTTTTGAAATAACTGGCCCTTGCGGCCGAATGTTTGTTCAGGCTCGAACGCCCGACCAAGCTCGAGGAGTGTATTTGGCAGCTTGCCCGAGTCTTCCCCGCGAGCTAGGTTGTGTTGAAATCATTAGGCAAGTCGATGAACCAATCGACGCCTACCTAATAATTCAGCATAAGCGGCGCAAGCGCCCCGCTGTTACTAAGCGCTTTCCGACAGTTTA
>JAPLVO010000016.1 GCA_026397045.1 Patescibacteria group bacterium
ACCCTGACTATTAACATAATCGACATAGCGAAACGCCGTCTTGCTATCCATAGCAGCGAATTTGTCGGCGCTAATGGTGTCAAAGGCACCCCCAGCGTCGTCCTTTACAAGATCCGGGGCCTTTGTCGCAGCATCAGCAATAGAAGGCTGAATACCTGCCAGCATAGTCGATTGGGATATTTTGCCTTTGTCAACCTGCTCCTTCAAGACATGGTAATCTCCACGCTGGGCTAGCTCCGCTATGGCGGCTTGCTGCGTTAAAGCATTACGCCCATTAGCACCAAGCAATTCGCTTGTGCCGCCGGCCGACACATGTGCTAGCTCGGCCCCGTATAGATCATATCCACTGCTAGGTCGTGGCCTACCCGCATCTGTGGTTCTTTTTATGGCAGCTGATATAATTTTGGCTTGCTTGCTGGCATTACTTTCGCTAAGTCCTCTGCCTATAAGGCTCGACTTTATGGTAGCCTCATTTGCCATATCTATGCCCTCCAGCGTATTGCCGTTATAGCTTAGCGAGCGCTGCTGTTCTTTGGACTTTTCATCGGATCTGTTTCCCATCTGTTGGGCTGCTTTATCCATACCTTTTGCGGTTGGCAATTTACCAGCAAGAAGCGTGCCCATTCTCTTATTGCCTTTGCCAAACTGTGCGGCTGCGAGGTTATCTTTGGCCTCATAGCCAGCTGCCTTACCCTTTTTAACCCCAGCTCTTGCGGTCTGTTTGCCGGCTTTTGTTGCGCCTGCTCCCATTTTGCCCGCCACCCCTAGAGCACCTTGAGCTAGCGAACTTAGCCCTTGAGTGGTCCATTTGAGGGTCTTGGGAACTAAAAATAATGCGATTATTGGGATTATTAGAGCTATTAGTGTCATAGCATCATTCATATCGGCTAAACTCCTTTAATTAGATTGTTATTTTAGTATTAATATTAGCACAACTTAATTGCTACCACCAATCGCAAGGAATATTTTTGAGAGCAGTATAGAAACGGCCAGTAGGCCTGTTATCATCGGGAACATAGCGTTAAGCCGAATGAAGTTCTTCCACCAATTCGTGAAGAATTTTTCGGTGCCTGGGAGCACCCAGCTAGGCTAATGGCGCAAGAAGTATTAGGATATATATTATTATGAGCCTGATTGTGAGGAATACAAAAGTTATTATAACCGCGATAAGGGCAACAATTGCCAGAAGGATTATAATAATAAAAATGCCCGCAAGGATAGCTTGCCCTGGACCAAGTGCCAGCGCTGCTCCCAGGCCTATGGCAAGTGCGGCGCTGCCTGCGACACCAGGGGCTTCCGCCGTCTTATCCACTAAAGGTATGAAGCTAAATATCACATTAGGGACAACATTTCCGAGAAGATTGAAGAACTCTACCACGCCGATAGTTATAGGATAGGCGAATTGGGTCATTATTACTGCCCCTACGAATTTGGGTAGCATTTTCTTAATACTATAGTTGTCGAGCCCTAAAGGCAGACTGGCAGAAAAAATTAGCAATATAAATATAAGTACATAGATAGCATTAGCAAGCCCTATTATCTGTTGCACTATATCTTGTAGCGGGTTTTGTTCTGCATTACCTTGATTAACATTTACCGTCAAGAAGCCATTAAGAAAGCCATCCGGACCTATTAACCCGGCTATGGCATTACTTGTGCCTTCATATATGGGGCATGTAATGAATGATAGCGCTACTCCAGAAGCTTCACATATCCCAGCTGTATCAACCTTAAAGCTAGCCTTAGCAGAAGCCAGCTTGTCAGATTGCGCCTGATCTATTGTTATCTTCACCCCCCAAGCGTCTTTACATTTATCACCTAATTTGTTTTGCGGCCCACACAGCTCCGACGTATTAGTCTCGTCAAACCGCTGCGGATTCTCCACTGTCAGCTTTATGTCCCTATCTTTACAACTGCTAAGTACTCCACTAGTACACTGCTTGTACCGAAAATTCACTACCTCGCCAGCTGCATTCTCTTTGATATCTGCTTTGACGAGCAAAATGCCTGTACCATTACTATTTACGTAAAAGTAGCCATCTGCACCAGTGTTATTAATTTGCATACGGTGTTCTGCTTCATCTCCACCACCACATACAATCATAGAGCCAGCGGCGTTTGGCCCCCATTCGCACGTCTCGTCTGCCCGAGCGATCTGGGGGTTTACCATACCAATCAACACTACTGAAATAAACGACAGTAGCAGCACACTAAAAATTTGCAGGAATTTTTTTACTATATACATAAGATATTTAGGATTATAACTGTTTATACCGCAACCCACAATATGGGCAGCCATTGGGCTGGTGCTTGTGTAGGCTGAGTTTATTAGCGCGAAAGACATAGCTATATTGTGATATGATAAATGTCATGAAGCTCTCAAAATTTTTATTGTGTTTTGCCGTGCTATCTTTAGCAGTGGTTTTCTTTGGGCAGGCTCCTAAAGCCAGAGCAGTTGATGAAGTTCCAGTAGTTAAGTGCACTATAATACCCCAACAGATCTGTAATGATGCCGTAAGTGGCTCTGAGAGTGACGGAAATAATTCTGCCCTAGGTTCGGCTGAGCCACTCGTGAATTGGATTATTAGTATACTCGTGGCGCTCTTTGGTATGTTGCTTACTTTGATTATGATTGTTTCGGCGGTGCAGATATCTGCCTCGGGCGGTAGCGAGGATAGGATAAAATCCGCCAAGGAAAATATATTTAAGGCGGCTACCGGGCTTGTTTTGCTAATATCAACCAGCGCGATTATCGGCATAATTAATGGTGTATTTAATGGTGTTGAAAGGAATACTATATTTAACCAAGATACCACCAACCTAGCACCGCTTGGTATAACGCTACTAATAACCAATATCATTGGAGCGGCCGCTGGGCTGGCGGGCACTGTGTCGGTGATATTTGTTATTGTAGGGGGTATTCGCTACACCACTTCTGCAGGGTCAGAAAAAAATATTACTTCCGCTAAAAAGACGATCGTGGCGGCTCTTGGCGGCTTGGTTCTATCACTCACGGCTTATGCTCTGCTGTCATTTATTCAAACTCAACTAACAAAGTGATATAATTAAACCCATGAATAAATTAACTACACCTATCGGCAAGCTGATGTTGGCTTTGGTGGCTATCGCGGCCAGGAGCTTGGCTGCTCCTGTAGCACTAGCAGCAGACCCAGTCTTCCCAGTCCCCCCAGTCCTCCCACCACCGCCGCCTTCATTGCCCACTGTCACTGCCGATGCGATAGTATCCAATATCGTGTCGACCTTATTAATTGTTTCGGGCGCAGCCAGTGTGGTGGTGATAGTTATTGCGGGGATTATGTACACTACCTCTGCGGGCAACGAAAAGCGGATAACTACAGCCAAAGACGCCATACTCTACGCTGTGGTGGGTTTAATTATATCTATTCTAGCCTTCGCCATAGTCAATTTCGTGATCACAGGCGTCACCACTGGTACACCTACTTAGGCTGTTGGCTGTTTGTTGGGGTCAAATACTGTTGCATAAGAAATTTATTTTAGATATAATCTATTTTAAGAAAAGGAGAAATTATTAATTATGAAAATCCAAACATTCAAAAAATCAATTTATACGGCTTCGGCGGGCACAACCCTGCTGGCGACTAAGGTTTTTGCTGCTGATGGGGGTCAAGGTGTAGCTAATAATGGCGCAGAGGCCATTCAGGGCAACCTTACCGGCGACCTGGAAGGTCAAATTGCTACTATAGTGAATCTACTGATATTTAGTATCGGTATGGTGGCAGTTATTATGCTTATAATTGGTGGTTTTAGATATGTATTTTCCCAGGGTAATGAAAAAGCTGTTACTGGAGCCAAGGACACCATACTATATGCCATCATAGGGCTCGTGATTGCAATTCTATCTTTTGCGATAGTCAACTTCGTTCTTGGTGGCCTGACAACAGGGTCGTAAAAATTATTGCCTGATACCACATCTACTGTATGAAAGACATAAAAGCAAAACTTTATTTGGTTATTAGTTTGGCGGGGTTAGCGCTAGTGCCTACTTCTGCCCTCGCCCAGAGCATCCAGGAGGGTGCTACAAAAGCTGGGGGAAATTTGGCTCCTGCATTAGCTCCGCTGCTTTCAAATATTGTTAACGCCCTAATATTTGTGGCGGGGATTGTCTCGGTTATAGTGATTATTATTGGAGGCTTTAGGTATACTACTAGCCAGGGAAACGATAAATCGGTAACTGCAGCCAAGGACACCATACTGTACGCGGTAGTAGGCCTGGTAATATCTATTTTGTCATATGCCATTGTTAATTTCGTGCTAACTAGGCTATAAATCCTATTTGATCCAAAAAAGCCAACATCCAGACTCTTTAGAAGATAATATATACTAAAAACCACACCTTAAGTAGTGTGGTTTTTAGTATTGTGTTCTAAAATGTGTATATGCGAATCCACAAAGACAACATTAAGACTTTTACTATCTCTATTCTTAGCATAGTGGCTGTTGCCTTATTGGGCTTTTGGGTGGCCGGTGTATTTTTGTCGCCTAAGCAGATTAGTACCACCGACCCCTCGTATCGGGCCAAGACCACCTACCCCAGCGACCCAATAACACTCACCTACTGGCGCACTGTAGACGGACCGGCTGTGTTTGAGCCAATTATCAAGCGTTGGCAGGAGATACACCCGAATGTAGAGATAAAAATAATTAATATACCTCTGGGCGAATATGACAGGCGCCTGGCAGAGGCAGCTAACTCTGGAACCCTACCAGATCTATTTATGCTGAGATCGGACTGGCTGCCACGCTATAGGGCTAGCTTGAAGCCAGCCCCGCGGGCGATTTTTGATCCCCAGGAATACAGAAGCTTATTTGCGCCTGTTGTCGTGAAGGATCTAGTGCAAGACGATAAAGTAATGGCTGTAAGCTATGGTGTTCCCACCCTAGGCCTATTTTATAATGCCGATTTATTTTCTAAGGCCGGTATAGACCAGCCCCCCACAACTTGGCAGCAGCTTTTGGATGCCAATAGCAAGCTTACTACTAGGGAGGGCGATGGCCTGCTAAGCTCTGGGATTGCCCTTGGCAGCCCGGAGATAGCTAATGCATCTAGTATTATGCCGCTACTAATGATCCAAAATGGCGCAATTATGACCAACAGCCCACCCACCCAGGCTACTTTTCAGAATCTCGACCCAACTGGCTATCCTGGCTCAGCTAAGGCTCTGGAATTCTATACTAGCTTTGCTAAGCCCAGCAAATCTAACTACAGCTGGAGCAATGGCTTCGGTGACAGCACTAAGGCCTTTATCGACTCTAGGACTGCCATGATCATAGACTATCCATATCGATACTTACAGATAAAATCTGAATCGCCAGGGCTTAATTTTAAGATGGCCAAAGTGCCGCAGGCTAACCCGTCCGCGGCTGTTAATTATAGCGAGTATTGGGCCGAAGCAGTATCATCCACCTCCAGCCAGCCAGACATCGCCTGGGACTTTTATAATTTTATGACCAGCTATGAAATTATGAATCTTTATTCCGTTCCAACCATGAAGCCTGCGAGCAGATTGGATTTAGCCCTAGCCCAGCGGCAAGATAGCCTTATAGGCAGCTTCGCCGAGCAGGTTCCTTCTGCCCAGAACTATTATAAGGGGAACTCTGAAGACAGCGATTCGGCCATCCGCGAAATGATCAGTAGTACGCTTGGCGGGTTTGATCCTGCAATAAGCCTTAGGGTGGGCGCCCAAAAAGTAACTTCTGCGATTTCCCAATACCCCTATTAGGGCCATCCTTAGAAAAGGTAAAACCCAGCCGACAATATAATATTTAGATCGTAATAAAAATAAGACCTCTGGCGAGGTCTTATTTTGGTGGTAAAGCGACTTAGGCTGGGCTTACTTTTATCTTCTTAACCTTGTCTTCTTGTACAACCTTGGGGATCTGAATAGTCAGGACGCCATCCTTCAGGCTGGCATCGGCCTTCTCGGCGACTGTCGAGGCCGGTAGTATCACGGATCTGCTAAATGAGCCCCAGAAGCACTCTTGGACATAGTAGTTGTCTTTTTCGACCGCAAATTCGTCCTTTCGATCGCCCCTGATGGTTACGACATCTTCAGAGATAGCTACATCTATATCCTCTGGCTTAACTCCAGCGATAGGAGCTTTAACGATTATTTTGTCCTTGGTCTGGTAGACATCGACGGCCAGTTGGCCCTCGAACTCTTCTTCGTTGATCCACTCCTCTGATTGTGGCTCTTCGCCATCCAGGAACTCGTCTTCTAATATTTCTTCATCTACTTCGTTTTTTCGTGCCATACTAAACTCCTTATTCTTGCTTAGTTATTTGGTTGCTACTATTATAATCAGAACCTTAACCTATTGCAAGCTGATGATTGAATCAATACTAGAACTAATATCGCCTGCCACCTGCATAGTCTGTAGGCTCGAGGGAGCGTGCTTATGCAGAAGCTGTAAAGAACAGTACTTGATGCCCAAAAAGCCTTCTTGCGTGTTGTGCAATGCTCTAAGCGACAATGGAGCCTGCTGTCCTGGCTGCAAACTTAAGACCGGCCTATCGGGGGCCACGGTGCAGTTCCGATACGAGGGTATTGCTCGATCGTTAATTTGGAATATGAAGTATCGGGGGCAACGCAGTACCGCACGATACCTCGCTGGAGAGCTGACGCTACCGCATAGTAAAGCCAGAAGCATCGTTTGCTTTGTGCCCAGCGATGGCCGATCCAGGCGACGCAGGGGCTACGATCAGGCCGAAATCATCGCCAAGCACTACGCCAAGATCAATGGTATTGATTTTGCCAGCTTGCTACTGCGCAAGACCCACATTAGACAGGTTGGGCTCTCCCGTGTCGGCAGGTTCAAAAATGTCGCCGGCAACTTTACCGTTAGGGGCAGACCTGATTCCAGGCATATTATATTGGTGGACGATGTGATAACCACCGGTGCAACAATTAGCGAGTGTGCCAAGGAGTTGATACGAGCAGGCGCGAGCTCTGTCTGGGCTGTGGCGGCCGCAAAGAGGTAGATTAAAACCTATACAGGCTGAGTTTGTGAGCGAAGCGAGATTGTTGCTTCAAGCTAATAGACTTATTAACGATTTTTTGGCTAAAGCAATACTCGGTGCTAACTACCAAGCAGCCTTTGGGGATGTCCTTATAAATAATATCTAGGGCCTCTGGCAAGAGGTACAGATACATCTTGCTAGCACCGATTGGCTTGGTGGTCTTGAGGCTCCCGAATCGGATTTGGCAATTTTTAAGCTGACGGATGTTCCACTTGGCTAGTAAGAAGGGGTAGATTCCGTTTTCGAGGCCAATAAATGTGGCATCTGGGCTGATCCTGGCACAATATGCTAATACTCTGGCATCACCACAGCCTATCTCCCACATGGTGTCGCCAGGCTTTATATCTAGGGCCTTGTTGATTTCGGCTAGGTTTTGGCGAGGGGTCGAGATAAACGGTGCCAAGCCGTTGGTGATAGAATCGACAAGCTTAGCGGTAAATAGCAGCAGGACTATAACTATAACAATTAGCACTATAACGACCATGCTAGCTTGAGTCCCTTTGCACCAGGTAGACATAATTGTTGCTGCTTGCTTGGTAGATAAGCTCCCAGCCTTCATCTTGCAGCTGATCTACCAACGCTCGATAACGAGGCTTAATCTTGGTGGCCTCGTCCCTGGATATCAGCACGCATTTGATATTGTACTTGGCAAACTCTTCGCGCCTGAACTCGTCGCGGGTAAGGCTTTTGGCAAAATTATCGAAGTAGTCTGTTTTGCCTTCTCTCCAGCTTGGCATGCGACCATCGATATAGTATTTGTAATTGGGCAGCTTCCATATTAGGTAGCCACCGTAATTGTAGGAATTGAAGATATTGCCCTGGCAGGGATTTTGCTCGATAAAGCTAACTGCACGATCTGGGTATCTTCCCCCACTATTAACCACCGAGCTGACAAAAATAATCAGTGTACTGAAAATAAATATGCTTGCTAGGCCTGCTCCACAAATTAATAACGACACACTTCCGGCTGGTTTCTTGGCTTTGGTGTATTTCTTTGCTAGCTTAAGCTGGTATTCTTCGATATATCGGGAGCTTGTGATTATAAAAAGCGGCAGATGCCTAATACTTGATAAGGCCATTGCAAGTGTCAGGCCAGGAACAGACAGTAGTTTTCGCCAGGGCTTCGCGGCTATACTAAAATTCAGCGATAATGACCATACAAGATAAGGCGCCGATATTATCGGAATTAACAATGCCCGCCACTCTGATATCCTGAATCTTAGCTTGCTATCGCTGATGGTCGCGAATATTTCGATGAATATTCGCCACCCATAGGGATTAATAAATATAACCAAAAATGAACTAACGGCAATCCACCAGGGCAGCTTTTTAATGTAAAATATCTGCCATATCGCAATTAGCAGCAAACCGAAAACAAAGCTGCCATGGAGATTGGCCCAAACTAGCAGTATAAGCGGTATAAGAAGGTATAATCTGCGATTAGCTTTTTCGTGTATTAGCTCGAGTATGGACACAAAAAGCAGCGTCCAGACAATCGGCCTTATACCTGCATATGGGAGCATGGCTATAGATGAAAGAACCACCACCGAGACCAACTTCAGCCTGGATGCAATATGGATTGATAGGGTCCAAAGAGCGCTGAAAATCAAAGCTAGGCCCAGATAGCCGCCTACGCCGTAGATACTACTAATTAGTATGTCGTTGAGCCATTCATGGTTGATCCAGGAAAAGTTCGAGGCCGTGTAGGAGAATATATCCTTGCTGGGGATGCCGTTTGCGATGAAGTATTTTCCCGACATCAGGTGCCAGCCAAAATCTGGATCTATTGAATAGTATGTGACGGTAAATAGTAGCGTAAAGGCCAAGCAGAGACCCAGGAGATATCTAAAGCGATTGCTAAATAAGAATGATTTTTCGGGCTCTGACGGCTTAGATTTCATTATCAAATTGTATCAGCATTGGCCACTTAATGCCCAGCGATTAGCCAAATGCACGCTGGTTGTATTAAAATTATAGTCACGAGCCTAATTTTAGAAGTTTCCGAAGAAGGTATCGATAAAGGAGAGGTGGCCGAGTGGCTGAAGGTGCTGCTCTCGAAAAGCAGTGAGCTCGCAAGGGTTCCGTGGGTTCGAATCCCACCCTCTCCGCCAGTTATTATTTAAGAGCTCAGCTAGGCTATTATAGGATAATCCAGCGCTTGCCAGCTAAATCCCAGGGGTGCAATATAAATGACAGTAAATAAAAAACAGATAATATTGATGTATGTAGTCGGGATACTGAGCCTCACAGCCCTGGCTATGTATTTTAATATTTTTATGGAAACCAGAGTTAAATACCCTATCGGAAAGCAGATAATGGCGATCATTTCCGACCAGCTTAGTCTTGGTCCAAGGCATGTGGGCAGTGATGGCCACTTAGAATTAAGAAAATACATCAGAGGTAGCCTAGAGCAGAGTGGCGTGGCTGTGCTTGAGCAGGTATGGACCGATCCAGACGGCCAAGAGCTAAATAATATTATCGGCAGAATCAACCCCACTAAAGCTAAAAGAATAATACTCGGGACACACTACGACAGCAAAGAGAAAGCCAATTTGGACCCGATAAACCCTGCCTTAGCTGTTCCTGGAGCCAACGATTCAGCATCTGGGACTGCCCTGCTTCTAAGGCTTGCAGATGATATTAATAGTAACCCTGAAATGCGCGGGCTAGGAATTGATTTGGTGTTTTTCGATGCAGAGGAATATCAGCCGGGTAGCTATGAGCTGTGGCGCGCTAAGGGTTCGGCATATTTTGCCGATAATATCCAGAGCTTGTACCCTGAGCAAAAACCTATTTTGGCCATAAACCCTGATCTAGTTTGTGATAAAAACCTTAGGTTTTATAAGGACTCATTATCGGTGCTAAAAGCCGGGGAAGAGACAAACGCCATCTGGGCCATCGGGCGGAGTATCGATCGTAACTCGTTCGATGAGGGGGTGAAAGCCGAGATAAAAGATGATCAAACCGCATTGATTGCGGCCGGCATTCCTAGCGTTCTTATGATTGATCTTGAGTACCCCGCATTCCACACAACCCAAGATACGATTGATAAATGCAGTAATAAAAGTCTCGAAAATGTCTTTGAAACGATCCGCCGGTACCTCATTACGAGGGCTTAGTGGACAGCAAAATAGGTTGTAGTTTAGCCCCTTGAGCTAAAATACAACCTATGGTGCGCCCGGCGGGATTCGAACCTGCGACCTTTGGCTCCGCAAGCCAACACTCTATCCAGCTGAGCTACGGGCGCTCGAACGATAGCTATTATAGCTGATAAACGGGCTATTTTAAAGCTAAAAGCGTAATCGTCTAAAGATGGCGTCGATTGGGTCTTCGCGATGTTCAATTTCGGGGATCATATGCGATATAGTTTCCTTTATCTCGTCGGCTTCTTGAGGTATTAAAGGCAAGCTGACAAGCACTCCGAATCTTTTGCTAGGGACAAGATCGATAGTCTCCTGATTGTAGTCCATGTACTGGTAGAATGACTTGAAGCTGTCGTAGTCATATTCTTTGTTGCCGATGGTTATTCCGTAATTTGTAATCGCATAATCCAGTATCCTTGGCTTGCGATTCCCCCATATAGAAAGTACTATCGGGAATAATACGACTATAGGGATTGTACTCCACAGCTTAAAAATAATTGCTATTATCCCTAAAGCACCAAAGAAGCCGACTAGCCCTAAGTACCAGCCAACCGGCTTTTGGGTGGCAATAAACTCTGGAGCCTGCCAGCTGTATAGTACTTCTTCTGGTTCGCGCAGCTCCTGTGGGGGTCCCTGCTTGCTCTCGGCAGACTTGCCTATCATGTTGGTACTAACTCCCCCCACCTGCACCTGTTTGACCGCGGGCTGTGTATCGGCAGGGTTATCTGTTTGTGATGGCTCATTTTTTGAACCTAAAAAAGCCGCTCTAATAGGTTCGAACAGGGGCTTTTTTTCATCGTTTTGGGGTTGCTCAATATTCATGATACTTCATATTTATTATGCTCTAAATAATCTGTTGTGTCTATATCTGCTAGTTGTATTTAACGAAAAGATAAATGAGTGGACTAAAATTCCCTTTATAGGGATTACCTATCAAATCAAAACCCCTACCTTCAAGGTAATGAACCATTATCGGGTTTCCTGTAGTGGCAAAACGGACTCCTCTTTTGCCGCCTCTAGAATCCTGTCATTCAATGCGCTGTTAAATTCTTTGCCCCGGTGGTGCTGGCTTGTAAAGTAGTAGCTAAGCTCTAGTTTGGGCAGATTATCTATTTTTGTTGTTTGCGTTTTTTGAAAATGTCTCGGATTTGATCAGTTGGCTTAAGCTTTATATCAGCTTTGCTGCAGTCTTGTGGTCTCTATATTATGATTTTTGGATCGTCCGTAAAAAAACATTCGATTTTCAAATACTTTTTTATGGCGGAGAGGGTGGGATTCGAACCCACGAGACCCTTGCGAGCCTGACAGTTTTCAAGACTGTTCCCTTCAACCACTCGGGCACCTCTCCATCGTCGCAATTACAGCTTACACTTTTGGCAGACTATTAATAGCCTGCCAACAGTCGGCGCTGCATTACTCCTCTCAATAATTAAACATTCACCTGTCGGTTCATTCGGATTAATTATTGGTTAAGAACAACAAACAAATCTCCAACAACCCGAATAATGACTTAAGCAAAACTACTGGCGGAGAGGGAGAGATTCGAACTCTCGCGGGGGATTACTCCCCCCTACCGGATTAGCAATCCAGCCCCTTCAGCCACTTGGGTACCTCTCCACGAACTGCTTTGTCATAAATATGCGTTTAATTCCATATAGAGTATAGGCTAAAATATATTATTTTTCTAGAGCTAACAAAGATCTTACTCGGATGATCCAAGGCGGTATCATTATTTATATAATATAGTAACCTTTGTGTCAAATATACTTTGTAATATTCGGGCATTATACATATGCTTTAATACCGAACATTTTGCGTAAATACTCTTTATCCCAAAATAACTATTTTGGTTTGACGTGAAAGTAGTTTTACTTAAATTTAGCGAACGAGGTATCATCGAGCTGAATTTGGTAGGTCTTGGCCTCCCCTACCTGTCCGGATGCCTTCAATAGGCCTATTATCAAATTCAGTGCAGTGATATTGCTTGGCTGTTGGTCTAGCCCCCGACTAACACTCGATATCGCTTTGGTAAGGCTACCCTGGCTAGCTTGGATCCTGGCGATTAGGGTCCAATCGTCAACACTTTTGGGGTTAATGGATTCTAGCAAAGAAAGTGATTTAGATAGCATTAGGGCGCTGGCTTCTGTATAGGCCTGCTGCCTTGTGGCTTGATTGCTGGTACCCGACTCTATCATGCAAACCTCGTTAGCTCGATTAGCAGCGGGGCTACTGAGGTTGAGTTTCTTGGCTCGACTGGCATAATTACAGCCTTCGGAAATATTGCCAGCAATAAACTCTACGATTGCCAATCCTGATAATGATTCAGAAGATTCTTCAGATCGACTAGCCTTATTATAAAAATTTCTGGCTAAGCTGGGATCCGAAGCCTTTAGTGAAAGGTTGCCCAAGTAGATATCATTGGTAGTAATTGGTGCTGCGTCATAAGTATTGATGGCTTCTTGGTACTGCCCCGCCCTCCAATAGCTACTTGCTAAGGCCTCGATCGCGATAGGATCGTTAAAGCCAATGATGGCGGCTTGGCGGAGCAAAGATGTAGAGGCCGGTGCTATGGTCGAAGCTGATTTTATCAGCTTGTCAGTTTGCTCCCACTGCCAAGCCTGAAGATTCGGGATCAGAATTGCCAGCCAAAGCCCAGCAGTAATAATAACCGCCGCAGCAACCCAGCTGAAAGAAAAAGAGTTAAGCTTTGGAGAGGTTTTGTATCTCATTTTGGATAGTTATAATGGCTTGCTTGGCCTGGGACAGCCTTTGCTCCTCTGCCGAAACCACATCAGATGGCGCATTTTTTATAAATGCATTATCGGATAGCTTGGCTATTGCTAGAGTTACTAAGTTTTGTTTGGCCAGTAGCTGCTTATTTAGCTTGGATAGCTCTGTTTTACTAGCATCTTGTTGCTGCGCACTGAGTATTCTTATAATTTCGAGCTCAAACGACTCCCCGTGCTCTGTGGATGGACTGTGGATAATGTTCGGCCATTGTTCGGTTATCAGATTAGAATCTGTCCACATCAAACTTTGCCAAATAGCCTCTGTGACAAACGGGGCGAATGGGTGAGCCAGCCTCAGTATGGTGTCAAGGCAGTAGGCGAGCAGAGCGCTATTTGGTGATTGCTTGGAGTATTCTATATATTTGTCGGCGAAATCATCCCAAAGCAGGGAGTAGACAGTTTGACCGGCCTCTGAAAACCGATAGGCCTCGATATCCTTGCTTACCGACTGGATTGCGGCATTGAGCTTGCCTACCATCCAGCTGTCGGCGGGGGAGAGTAGCTTGGCGTTTGTGATGCTTACTCTTTCTGGTACCTTGGCTATGGTAAATCTACTGACATTCCATAGCTTATTGCAGAAATTGCGATAGCCCTGTACCTTCTCGTTACGAAGAGAGCCATTATTACCCGCGCTTATGCCTATCGAGAGAGCCATTCTTAAGGCATCGGTACCGTATTTCGCAGTTATAGCCATGGGATCTTCATAATTTCCCTTGGACTTAGAGAGTTTTTGGCCTTTTTCATCGGTAACGGTACCCCATAAATAGACGCTTTCGAACGGAATTTTGCCTGTTGTATAGATTCCGAACATCACCATGCGCGTTACCCATTTGTGTAGGATTTCGGCAGCAGTGCCCATTAGGCTAGTAGGGTAGAAGGTGTCTAGATCCCCCTCGCCAGATGTCATGAGAGTAGCATAGGGCCACTGGCTACTGGAAAACCAGGTATCAAAAGTGTCGGTTTCAGCTCGGTAATTACCCTTTCCATAGTACTTGCTAGCTTCGGCTTCATCCTTGGCAATTATATAGGCGTCTTTATCTGGATCATTGCTTGTCTTATAAAAGACAGGAATTCTAATTCCCCACCAGCCTGGGCGGGAAATACACCAGTCGTGCTCTTGATTGAGCCAGTTTAAGGCAACCTTCTTGTATCTAGAAGGGTAGATGGTTATTTTGTCGTTCTTGAGGGCACTAATAACTGGTTTGTTAAGCTCTTTAACGCGCAAGAACCACTGCTCGGACATAATTAGCTCAATCGGTGTTTTGCAGCGGTCATGGGTGGCCACGGCGTGGGTTAGGGGGGTGGTGTTGATTAGTTTGCCAGCTTTTTTGAGAGCCGCAACAACAGCCTGGCGGGCTTCTAGTACCTCCATGCCCGCGAATTGCTCTGGGACATTGATCATTTTGCCTTGCTCATCAATGACACTGATTTCGGCTAAGTTATGGCGCAGACCAATTTCATAATCGTTCTTGTCGTGGGCTGGAGTAACCTTAAGTGCGCCAGTTCCAGAGTCGGGGTCAACATGTGCATCACCAATAATAGCAATGATCCTATCGACAAGTGGGATAGTGGCGGTTTTGCCAATCAAGGCTTTGTAATTGGGGTCTTCTGGGTTAACTGCCACTGCCACATCGGCAAAGATGGTTTCTGGCCTAGTAGTGGCAATTTTGATTGTGCCATAATCAAGCGTATACATAGCATCATCGCGGTCGATGTGCTCGGTTTCGATATCTGGAAAAGCCGCCTGGCAGCGTGGGCACCAATTAACAATTCGGTTGCCTCTGTAGATATGGCCATCTTTGTGCATCCGGATAAATACATCATAGACAACATTAATAATATCTTCGTCTAGGGTAAATTTTAGCTTAGACCAATCTGCAGAAAAGCCCATCGACTTAAAGCCCGCCAGCGCACCTGCTTGGTGCTTTTTTGTAAAAGCCATTACCTCGTTATAAAACTTTTCGGGGCCGAGATCGAATCTGGAAAGGCCTTTTTTGGCTAGCTCCTTCTCGTACACATACTGTGTTTCAATACCAGCGTGATCCGTACCAGGTAGCCACAGGGTAGGGCGGCCTTGCATACGAGCAAAGCGTGTTGCGATATCTTCTACCACATACATCAGGTGGCCAGCGTGCAATACTCCATTGGCGTTGGGTGGGGGCATAATGATAGAAAAAGGCTTCTTGGATGAGTCACCAGCCGGCTTAAAAGACCCAGAGTCCTCCCAAAGCTTAGAAATAGCGGCTTCATGGTCTGCTGGGTTGTATGCCTTGCTGAGTTCTGGCTTAGTTGAAGATTTCATTTACGATAATTATATCATTTTTAACTTCGGTCTGGCGAGAATAAGAAGTTTGACAGTCGGTATAATAATCACTACAATAAGGATAACTTGTATGAATAGTTTATCGAAAGGAATTGCTACATGAAAGATATATATAGTCCGCTAGAAATTGATGAGGAATGGGATGAGCGAGCTCCGATGGCTGATGGTTCGGC
>JAPLVO010000017.1 GCA_026397045.1 Patescibacteria group bacterium
CGAAATGAATTTAGATTTTTAAGTTCTGTTCGAGTCCCTAATTGCTTCGTATCACTTACTGAAACATTAAGATCGAACTTGAAGTTGCCATGCTCCATATCTCCGTTGCAAATACCAAGTGAAGTGACAATATTATGTACCTCCATAAGAAATCTCTTAGCCTCTTCGGCACTTTTTATGTCAGGCTCAGATACGATTTCCACTAGCGGGGTGCCGGCCCTATTGAAGTCTACTAGGCTGTAGTTGGCTCCATTGGGATGAGTGAGCTTTCCAGCATCTTCCTCTAGGTGGGCGTGGTGGATGCCGATTTTCTTGAATTTACCATCAATAAGTATCTCTACGAAACCATCCTGAATTATGGGCTGATCCATTTGAGTTATTTGGTAGCCTTTGGGCGAATCTGGGTAGAAGTAATTTTTTCTATCGAAGCTAGTATCAGGGGCAACCTTGGCACTGAAGCCCTTGGCTAGCTTGATCGCCATTACAATAGCACCCTTATTTACAACTGGTAGGGCGCCAGGTAGGGCCATGCAGACTGGGCAAATATTAGTATTAGGCTTAGCGCCTCGGCTGTCATTGTCGCAAGAGCAAAACATCTTGCTCTTTGTAGCAAGCTGGACATGGATTTCTATGCCAATCGTCGGAAGGTACTTTTTTGTCATCTTAAGCCCCTGGATAGTAAATATTGTTGCAACCAAGAAAAAGTCACAGAGATCGAGGCTTCGGTTCGCTCAAAAATGGCTGCGGCAAGATTCATAGCCTTACCCCCAAATTATTTATGGCTTTACCTAGTTCTGCGATCGCATTGGTTATTTGTGCCGGCACCAAATCGTGCTCGACATTATGCGCCAATTCATTGCGCAGCTTGTGGGCGCTCCAGACGGCGTTGATATTGCCAAATTGGTGGCCGCCACTTTTTAGCCTGTCGCCCATAGTCTCCCCTGTAAAGCCATTTGCTATCATACAATAATCTAATAGCTTGTCGGCGTCTATTAAGGCTGATTTAAGGCCTGATGGGCCAGACCTCTGCATAACATCTATTTCTGCCCACTTAGATTGCACTAGTCCTATGTTAAAGACCTGTGGGTTGGGCTCTGGGGTATCGGCAGAGTTTTTTGATTTATACTGCTTTCTGATTGGCTTAGACTTTTGCTTTAAAAGCATGGCTACTAGGCCGGACAATACTACTAGCGCTATGACAAATGATATTAATGAAATACTCATAATTTAAGTTCCTTTACTTTATTGTGCCAATTTGTAAACTTTTGCAATGAATCTGCTAATGCCAGAACCTTGGAGTCTTCTCCGCGGCGGCCCATTATCTGTAAGCCTATCGGCATTCCCGAACCCTTATCTAGGCCCCATGGGATAGTCACGGATGGTATACCTGCCAAATTAGCGAATACAGTAAGTAAATCCGACCTATACATTGCAATAGGATCGGATTTAGAACCCAGCTTAAAGGCTGGCTCAAGGGTTGTTGGCCCCACCAATAGATCAGATTGCCCCATGACCTTATCAATATCTTTAATGATTAATGTTCTAGCCTGCATGGCTTTTTTATAATAGGCTTCATAATAACCTGCCGATAAAGCATATGCCCCCACAATATTCCTGCGCTTCACCTCGGTTCCAAAGAATTCACCACGAGTCTTGAAATAACTAGACTCCAAATCTTTAGCTTTTTTGCTATAGCTACCGTATCTGACTCCATCATAGCGCTCTAAATTAGAGCTTATTTCTGATGGCACCAATATATAGTAAATGGCCAGCGCTAGTTCGTTGGAAAATAGCTTATCGGCCTCTTTGGATGGGCTGATTTTAATTTCTGGGATTATAGAGCCAAGTAAATCGGCCAAGTCCTGGCTGCTATGCTCTACAGCACCAGCTGTAAAGGTTTTAATACTAAGGCTACTATTGTCCATAGCAATTATATCTGCTGGGATATTAGATTCAATTGTAGTTGAGTCCCTATTATCTTTGCCGGCAATTACAGCTAGTACTGCCTGGGCATCCCTGGCGCTTCTAGTGATAGGCCCAATTACATCAAAACTACTGGCCATAGATATAACACCGTAGCGGCTTACCAGGCCATAGGTCGGCTTAAAGCCAGTAACTCCACAAAATGATGCCGGCTGGCGGATAGACCCACCGGTATCTGTTCCTAAGCTAAAAATGCCATAGTCGGCTGCCACTGCGGCGGCTGAACCACCTGAACTACCCCCTGGCACAAAGGATACATCCCATGGGTTCGTAGTTACTTGATAGGCAGAGTTTTCGGTGCTTCCGCCATGAGCAAATTCATCCTGGTTAACTTTTGCTAGTAATATGGCACCGGCCTTATCTAGCTTATCTATCGCAGTTGAGCTATAGGGAGCGATATACTCGTCCAGAACCCTGCTGCCAGCGGTAGTTCTAATGCCTTTAGTCATAAACATATCCTTTGCCGTATAGGGTATGCCCTCCAGGGGGCCGATAGTCTTGCCCGAAGAAAGCCTTTCATCCACTTGCTTGGCTTGGGCAAGAGCCTGCTTTTCGCAAATTGTTATGACCGCCTTTATACTAGGCTCGAGGCTGTGGATTTTCTGAATATAAAAGTTGGTGAGCTCGGTGGCGGTAATTTTGCCAGCCACAAGCATTTCGTGTGCCTCTTCGATCCCAAGATAATTGAGATTTTTCATGCCTAGAGAACCTTGCCAACTTTTATATAGCCGTCCTGAGTGTATGGAGCTAAAGCCAATAATTCACTTGCCTCGACTTGCGACTTCACAATTTCGTCCTCTCTCCAAACATCACTTAGCCCATTTACTTGCGAGGTAGGCTTAACCTGCGAAGTATTAGCGTTGTTGATGAGCTCAACAAAATTAAGTATATTGTCGATATCCTTAGTTATAGAATCTAGCTCCTGGTCGCTTAGCTCTATTCGGGCTAGCCGAGAGGTGTCTTGAATTTCATTTTTAGTAATCTTTGCCATACCAGCTATTCTAACAGGTTAGCACTTGGATTGGGAGGCTTTAACACTGCTGAGCGAAGACAGCACGGGGGCTATTTTAAGCCCCAGTATTAAGGCGGTATCAACGGCTACCTTGATTGCGGCAGTTATAATCATAACTCGAGGCTAATGCAGTGGAGGGTATTTTTATCTGTCGATATTTCTATACTGTTGAAATGTTCTTATAAAGAACCTTATCACAAGCCAAGTGCCTTGCTGAACTGCTGCTCGTTTAATATATTAATACCAAATTTTTTTGCTTTATCAATCTTACTTCCAGGCTCATCTCCTGCTACAACGAAGTTAGTGCTTTTACTAACAACACTTGTTACATTACCTC
>JAPLVO010000018.1 GCA_026397045.1 Patescibacteria group bacterium
CTGAGCTACTCCGGACTATTTACTTTCCAGCTGCCTACCTTCGCACTATGGCGAAGAGCTACTTCGGAATATTCATATATACCTAGTGATTATATCTGTTGAGATTAATATGGTCAAGATTTAAATTATTGACTAATACAAATATTTGTTTTAATATATTAAATGAAATTCAGCTTTTTACTAAGCTGCTTGAGTACCAAGGAGGAGGAATGTCGACCAAACCAATGCCTTATGACGAAAACCTAATTTACCATTGGATGGAAATGGGCATTTGCAGAAACGCAGCTACGGAAATATTTTTTTCGAGCAGCACAAAAGACCAAAATACTGCCAAGGCGATGTGCTCGCGCTGCCCAGTAATTGATATTTGCCTTAGATTTGCTCTCGAAAACTATGAAATTGGTGTTTGGGGTGGCACTAGCGATAGACAAAGAAAGAATATCAGAAAATATCGACCGAATTAAATTTCGGCTAGAGCCCCGAAGTACGGGGCTCTTTAATTTGTATAATATAATAAAATATTGTACAATAGTAAAACTTCGCAAATTGCGGAGTGGGTTCTTTGAGAGGAATATGATGACGAGTATTTGGTATGGCAAAGAGGAAGTTCTTTGCACCCCAGGCAAAGCCTTGAATAACAGTGTTATTGCTAGGCGTATATTCGCGGCCGGGCTAGCAGGAAGTGGATGGAAGTTCTATCTAGTAACAAAATCTACCTATGAGGATAAAGATGCGGTAGGAGAAATCTGTACAATTGTTCGGCCAGTCGACAAAAATGAATATACTAGCCTACTATTCTTGCCGACGTTGGCAACCAGCGGAAAAAATGCGACCCAGAGTATAGGCCGAAGCCAAGCAGAGCTAACTATGTATAGAGATATACTTGCTAGCATTAGGCAGGGCTACACAGACAACTGGCAGGGTATGAAACTAGATGCCGATAGGCTAAATAGTTTTAGCGAGATTGTGGAGGCCATTAGCCGAAGCCTAAGCAGTAGGAATTCAGCACTCGCAAAACAGGCCGGACTTATCAAGCCTACTATCCACGACTCAGCTGGGCGCAAAAACCCCGGTGCGGCTGCTAGTAAGCATGTCGCTATGGAAAGTCGCTTGTCGGCCAGGCTAAGCTTTGAGGATATCAGCAAGAGTTCTGTTGATACACGGGCAATTTTTGCCGAAACGATAATTGGATCTATCCATGACGATATAAGAGACATGGGTAAATATCGGCTATCCGCACCGGCATTAGCTAGACAGCTCGAAATAAAGTTAACTCGAGCACGGATAAAGCCAGTACTCTGGGCTTCGCTATACTGTGATTACCTTTACCCAGAGGGGCTCGATACCAAAGAGGCACAGGCGAAGGTTATAGAGCTTTTTAGCGCAGAGATATCATTAATGATCGTGCGCGAGCTTATTAACCTCAAAACTCGGGACCCTAAAGGTCTGAGTAGCGTCAATCTGGCACTTATGATTCTGGAGGTTTCGCCTTCAGAGTCAGAATACCAGAGCCTTTTCAAATCAATTCATCATTGTGTTACCGGGATAAAGTCAGGGATCGAGCAGGGTTTGGACATTAGCAACGATATCCAGAAAGCTAAAGTGCTGGTTCGGAATCGGGCTAGCAGCGACCCAAATCATCCTTGGTATCTCAAGCCCCTACCACTGGCCTCGTCTTAGACGAGGCCAGTTAGCTTTGTGTAATTTTCTGTCTACTAGTAAAATAGCTAATATGTCTAAAAAAGTTAAAGACCTAAAAAAATACCAGAAAGCACTACTGCTAGCTCTTGTTATCCTGCTGGTAGTTATTTTTGAAAACTTATTACTGATGATTAGATATAATCGCATAAATAAGTATTCAACTGAAACCATTGGTGTTAGCTATAGCCAGGTTCAAGCCGAACGCTACGAAGGCGATTGGAGAGAAGGCTACATAGCGATGCTTGATGAATTGGGCTTTAAGAACATCAGGTTAGCTGCATACTGGAATAGGATAGAGCCTAGGCAAGGAGAATATGAATTCGCCGAACTAGACTGGATGATAAGTGAGGCTAGCAAAAGAGATGCAAAGATTACTTTAGTAGTTGGCCAAAAAAATATTCGCTACCCCGAATGTTTTTATCCTGATTGGGTAGATACTTCCGATACATCCGCTGCATCTAAGTACGCCATAGATATGGTAAAGCAGGTGGTCGAACACTACAAGAATAACCCTAACCTAGCTGGGTGGCAATTAGAAAACGAATTCCTGCTAAAAAGCTTTGGAAGCTGTCCCGGGAAGCTATTAACCAACCTCCAGTTATCCAGGGAGCTTGATGCCCTCAAATCTGTAGACAGTACTAGGCCAGTGACACTCACCCAGTCCGATCAATTTGGCTTCCCGCTAAAAGGCCCATTTGGTGATTGGTTTGGGTTCTCTATGTATCGATGGCACTGGAACAAGCAGCAAGGCTACTGGAAATATCCGCAAAATGGTACATATTTTTGGTGGAAAGCCAGTGTCATAAGTGCCCTTCTAGGACAAAATATAAAAATACATGAACTTCAAGCGGAAGCCTGGGGCCCAGTTGGTAATGAGACTCTAAGCTATGAAGAATCTACTAAGTCCATGAGCCCCAAGCAGTTCTACGAAAATATCCAGTATGCCCGTGAAACTAAAATAAAGAATTTTGATTTGTGGGGTGCTGAATGGTGGTGGTATATGAAACAGTCTGGCCGGCCAGAAATGTGGGATGCTGTTAAGGGACTCAAAAAATAAAGCTCTGACTTAGGTAGCAATCTACCATTAGCCTCAAGATGTAAAGCTTGAGCCATTATCATTACGCCCCATGCTTGCGAAATGTATTAATAGTAAATTAGGCTATGACCAGAACCTTCAAAACACCTTAGGAGGGTGACATGAAAAAAATAAAAATAGCAGCTATACCTTTAGTGATAGTAACAATAATGAGCCTTGTGATTGGCTCAACTACAGCATCCGCTGCAAGCTATGCGCCGGGGGCAGGCAGCAATAACCCTGCAGCCTTCATTAGCGCCTTTAATTTAATTGGCGGACAACCCAGAATAGGAGACGCAATAAACGCTGTCCATAGCTGGAATGCTGGATGTACTCAGGATTTTGTCGGTGGATGGAGCGGCAAGGGTGCAATCATGCAGGCAAATTGCTCTGGGGCTGCATACTCTGTGGTATACCGTCAGTGGGCATATATCGAAGCTCGCTGGGGCGGGATGGCCACAGCTATCATAGGCTACCCTACGGGCAGCGACTATCGCTGGGGGGCGGGTTGGATTCAGCACTTTGCTGGAGGTAATCAAAACAATACCACCCTAGCAAGAGCAGATCAGACAGGTATTGTTCGCTCTGTACGAGGGGATACCAGAAACTTCTGGCTCAACTCTCAGGGGGGACCAGCGGGAGGACTGGGCTACCCAGTAAGTGATGAATATGTATGGAGCGGTATATATAAGCAGGACTTTCAAGGGGGATCTATACTATGGGACCCCGTGAACAGAGCCAGGTTGTACTCTCCTGCTGCTCCTCCACCCGTGATTTCATCGCGAGAGCAAAAAGCAGTAAGCTGGGCAATAGCAGAAAAGAATTCAGCTAATCCACGCTGGAGCGATGAATTCGGTCGATCCTGGAGTGGATACTGTGAGGGATTTGCCGAAGTTGCCTTTGGTACTCGCGGCAGATTCCCTAGTGCCATAGCGCATTACCAATGGCAAGCTAGTAATGGCCGAATAAACACCGGCACAAAGCCCCCAGCAGGGGCACTGGTATTTTACGGTGGCGGTGGTGGCTATGGGCACATTGGCGTCTCAATAGGTAATGACCAAGTTATATCAACCCAAGGCTATGGTGGCCAAAATCTGCCAGTCTGGCAGCACAGCACAACCTATATTGGCCAATACCTGGGCTGGGCGTATGCTCCGCCTTCTTGGCCGGGTCGCTGAGTAGAATTGTTGCAATAATGGCTCGGTGGATTTTCCACCGAGCCATTAATTTTATGTCTAATTGCGCAGTACGCGCTCATAAACATCTAGGGTTCCCTGGGCAGTTTTTTTCCAGCTGTACTTTTTTACTTGCCGGTAGCCAAGCTTAGTGAGTTTGCTGGACAACTTCGGATCGGTCAGAACCGACAGCATTACCCTAGACATGCTTGCAATACTCTTGGGGTCAAAATAAACTGCTGCGTCCCCAAGCACTTCTGGCAGACAGGTAGCCTTACTACTAGCCACCGGCAGGCCGTGCGCCATAGCCTCGAGCGGTGGCAACCCGAACCCCTCTGAAAGCGAAGGGAAAACATACAGGCTAGCAGAGTTATAAAGGCTAGCGAGCTGTGCGTCGGTGACATAGCCCGTAAAGACAACCCTGTCTTGCAATTTAGCCTCTACAACAGCTTGCTCTAGGGCATTGTGAAAAGAATCTTTTTTGCCCGCGATTACAAGCTGGTAATCCAACATATACTTAGTGATAAGCCGCCCAAAAGCCATTATCATCCTCTCTAGGTTTTTGTGGGGGTAGGCGTTACCTATATACAGTAAGAATGGCTTATTTATGCCTGCCTTCGGAAGGTTAAATCTAGGAGTAGCAAAATCTTTGCCCACCGCTTCATGAGTGGTAACTACCTTATTTCGCCTGACCCTGAAAGTCTTAACTACATCTTCTTTGACATACTCTGTGGGAACAAGCACGGCCCTTGCGCGCCCTATTCCCTGTTTCAGGACTACATTGCGCATGATCTGCTCCTTAAGAAGATAATACATCCGTTCGGCCACTGAAGACCTAAGATTCTTAAAATGCAGCAAGGTCAAATCATGAATTGTTATTACAAACTTACCCTTGTAGGCAACTGGGAAGTTGAAATTAGTAAAATGAACGAGATCGGGTTTGCGGGTATTTATTATATTTATAAGTGCGGTCTGCTCTTTTGCTCCGAACCACTTTGCATCTGCGTCGACCAATTCTAAATTAGGTGCGGAAAGTTTTAGACCAGCCCTATCTTCCGGCCTAATAAGCAGTTCGTAGTCGTTTTTTTTATCAATAAGCAAAAGCTCGCGCAATGTGGATATACCTACCGATGCCTGTCTTATTTATTCCCCTGCCATCAATTAGTATTTTCATAGGTTTATATTATAACCCATAAATTACCAAACTTTTAATTCATAAATTCTGTAATTTATACAAACCAACCAAGGTAGCTCATTCGGGCATAGTGCCTGTATGTGCTACTCTACCCTTTTTAAAAGATAAAGTGCAGTACCGTTCGGCAAGGAGTATTCGGATATTATTGTAAATTTTTTATCTTGATTGAGTTTATTATTTTGAATCTTGGGGCTCAGCCTTTACTATTTTGGTTTTTTATACAATCTAAATAGGGCTAAATTCATAATTACTAATATTACAGAAAGTAATATTGAATACACGATGCCTACTAAGTTTTTGCCAGTAACAGCTAGGTCGAATAATGGTAGTGCGGTATCCATAAATATCTTTTGAGCCAAAAAACCTTCCTTGCCGGTGTCTAAATATATAGTTACTTTGTATGCCATGTAAAAAGTAATTATAAAATTTAGTGAAGTAAATATTATCAGCACATATCTTTCTAAAATATTTTTGTAATTTATATATTTAGCTATCAAGAATATAACTAGCAATATAAAAACTAACATGTACCTACCATTAGGAGAAAAGGATCCACTCCAATCATCAAAGCCCAGCTGAGTAAAGAATAAAAGGAGCATGCCAATAGCCAAACCAACGAATAAATATGACTCTGGCTCTACCCTTCTATTGTTATAAGCTTTTAATATATTACTCTTCAATTCTAGATAAAACCTATATATATATGGGCCAGAAACAATTAATATTGGGAAGTAAATTAATACACCCTTTACTCTATCGAATAATATTGCCATAAAGTTGTAAAGCATGTTTGCTCTAAATAATTGACCATTTTTGCCATATAGCTGGGATGGCAATACTACGCCGTAATTTATAAATAAAAAGCGTCCATACAATAATAACAAAGCCACCGAAATGGCAAAACAACTCCAGTACATTGC
>JAPLVO010000019.1 GCA_026397045.1 Patescibacteria group bacterium
AATTATATCATTACCAGCCAATTAACGAATTTCTGGGTAAGGCCGCAATAACATATGCGGGGGTAGTTAATAGATTATCAATATATATTGTTAGTAATAAATTCCAAGCCCCTCATTAATTAGGGGCTTTATTATTTTCCTGATATTTTCCTTAGCCCAATGCTATAATGGATTTAAACATAAGGAGGGTATATGGAAATCAAAAATAAGGTATTTGTAGTAACTGGCGCCGGAAGTGGGATAGGCAGAGAAATATCTAGAGCCATCATTAGTAAGGGCGGTAAGGTCGCTGGAGTCGATTTGCGTAAAGACGGGCTTGAAGAACTCAAGTCCCAGCTCGGTGAAGTGAGTAAGAATCTATCTATTTATGAAGTTAGCGTCGCTGATAAAAAAGCCGTAAGCGCACTGCCTCAGGAAATTATAAAAGATCTAGGTAGTGTCGATGGGCTCATTAATAACGCCGGCATAATTCAACCATTCCTTAAGATTAACGATCTAGACTATGCGGCTATCGACAAAGTGATGGGGGTGAATTTTTATGGCACACTTTACATGCTCAAAGCCTTTTTACCAATTCTGCTAAAGAGGCCAGTGGCCCATATTGTCGATATATCTAGCATGGGAGGTTTTTTGCCAGTTCCGGGGCAGAGCATATATGGAGCATCTAAGGCGGCTGTAAAGTTGCTAACAGAGGGGCTGCAGTCTGAGTTAATCGGTACAAATGTTAATGCCACAGTGGTGTTTCCGGGGGCGACAACTACTAATATAACTAAGAATTCTGGAGTTGAATCGCCTATTAGCGAAGAAGATGCCAAGAATTCTAAAATACCAACCCAGTCTCCTGTTGATGTTGCGAATTTGGTAGTTGAGGCAATAGAGGGGAATATTCCTAGCGTATACGCTGGTAAGGATTCTAAATTTATGAATAAGCTCTACAGGCTGAGCCCAGGCTATGCCACTAGCTCACTAGCTTAATTGCCAAACAGATGAAGTCGCTTTTGAAATAATTTTATAATTAAAAAAGCCTCGCAATACGAGGGGGTGATCCGAGAGCTTAAAAGCTCTCGGATCGAGTGGCCTGGGTCCCTTGCTTAAGGAGAGGAAGGAGTGATACACGTCTGTGTCGGTCGCAGGGCCCAGGCCTCCCTAGTGCGTCCACTAGTTCGGTCGTAATTATATCCCTAAATAGCGTTTATGTCAATAGCCGCAGCCGCAGCCACAGTCTGTTTAGGCCTATATTTGTACAGCTAGAACTAGGATTTATTCTATTTTGGCAGGTATTGGGGTAGAATTGGATGATGAATGAACATGTGGTTTTGGTAGATGAACAAAATAACAGACTAGGCCTTGAAGATAAATACAGCGTGCACACAGATGACACCCCGCTACACAGGGGATTTTCGCTCTTTATAATTAACAAACAGGGCGAACTTCTGCTGCAGCAAAGATCAGACAGTAAAATAGCCTGGCCCGGAGTGTGGAGTAACTCCGTATGCGGGCACCCAGCAGATGGCGAAACTCCGCAAGAAGCGGCCAAAAGACGCGCAAAATTTGAATTAGGAATTGATATTGAATTAGATTCTATATATTTGATTCTACCTAAATACCAGTACAAATTTGAATATAATGGTATTGTGGAAAATGAAATTTGCCCAGTTATGGCTGTGTTTGGCGAATTTGAGCCTAAGCCAAACCCCGATGAAGTTAAAGATACAAAATGGATTGAATGGCCAAAATTTATGGAAGAGATAAAAAAGCCCAATAAGTATTCGCAGTGGTGTCAGCAAGAGGCAGCACTGATAAGTACCAGCGAAGTTTTTACGAGTATATTTGAGGCCTATTGTTTCATCCCTAAGTAGCCCCCGGCGACATTTGATCTAGCGAGTGGACCAAATATAATATGTAGGCTTGCTTTGCCATAAATAAGAATAGTATTATAGTTATAGTTATTTAAATATCAGGACGCATTATCAAATGACAGATTTAATTAGAGTTTTGCCATACATTTTAGGAGCTGCCATCAGCCCCGTATTATTGGTTATGACGCTGTTTGTGCTATCCCGGCCAAAGCAGCCTATCAAAAAAGCTCTAATGTTTTTGGCTGGCTCGGCAGCCACCTTGCTAGCTATTGCTGGCATCATATTCATTACCACCACTATTGGGCCCAAACAATCATCTACCAACGATCTTTTGCCGCATATCATAATCGGCTTGTTACTGTTATTTCTGGCTTTCAATATCTACCATCGTGGGCCAGCAAAAGCTACCGCAAAAGCTGCCCCTAAGGATGGGCCATTTCGCTACTTGGCCCTGGGGGCTGTCTTGATGGCAACTAATTTTACAACGATCGCCATGATCTTCGAGGTGGCTCTAGAGCTTAGGGCTGACTCTATCTATGGCCTAGCTAAGATTGCCTATCTGATGTTAGTCGTGATATTCGGGCTGATGCCAGTGCTTGTTCCGCTAATAATCTTAAAATTAGCAGGCAAGCGAAGCCCTGAAATACTCGCGTCGCTTTCTAATTTTATGAATAAGTACGCACATATTGTTACGGCGATATTCTTTGTTATTTTAGGCTTATTTAGTCTGGCTAAGCCTTTTATCTAGTTTCTCTTTTGTAGTTTGGAAAACAGCTGCGCATAAAAGCTGATATTGTGTATAGTGGCTAAGCGGTAAACCAGCGTATCGCTTATTTTGGCAAGGTGCCGGAGGTAAGCCCGAGAGTAGTTTTTGCAAGTGTAACAATCGCAGAACTCACTCAGCGGGCTAGTATCTTCGGCGTACTGGGCCTTGTCGATCCTTAGGTACTGGTAGAAATCTCCTGTCAAATCTGCTTCCTCGGGATCCTGAGCCCAGCAATAAGCTCGACCATGACGAGCATCCCTGGTGGGTAGCACGCAATCAAAAATGTCATAGCCCATATCTATGCAAGTAACGCAGCTTTGGGGATCGCCAACCCCAAGGGCGTAGTGGTATTTATCTTTTGGCGTGGAATCGATAGTAGCTTGCAGGGCCGCGGTATTGAGTATGCCGTCCTCGCCAATTGGCCAGCCACCGAAACCATAACCATCAAAACCAATCTTGGCTAGCGCCTGCCCACATCGGGTCCTTTGATCTAAATAATTGCCACCTTGCACGACAGCAAATAGGAGCGGCCTATCAGCATCACTTAGCGATCTGGCAGAGATTTGCCTTAGGTATTCATCGTGGCAGCGCTTCGCCCAGGCAATGGTCTTATCCACACTCTTGATCATTGCTGAAATGCTAATTGTTTGGTCTGGGCAGTCATCGAGGCATATCATAATATCGGCGCCAATATCGAATTGAGCCTGTATACAGCTTTCGGGCGTGAGCGAATGTTGCGTTCCGTCTAAAGTGAAGGTAACGCCGTCATCAGTGATTTTGCCTAGTCCCGATTTGCGATGAATAAGCGAATACACCTGAAACCCACCTGAATCCGAAATAGTCAGGCCCGGCCAAGACATTAGCTTAGCACCGCCCCCGACCGATTTAAGAGTCGTGAGGCCAGGAGTATTTAAGAGGTGATAGGTGTTAATAATGAGGCCTTCGATTCCAGCCGCCGCTATATCGTTGCTATCAACACTGCGGAGTACACCCCTGGTAGCATCGGGACAAAATATTGGCAGGCTTATAGGTTTGCCTCTAATTACAGATTTCATGATTATATCTTACACTATAGTATAGCTATAAAAAGATAAAGAAAAACTGTAACCCCAGGCTGTCACAGTTAGCTGCTTTTAACGATTATGATAGTGCGTAACAAAATTTAACGAGGAGAATAATGAATATGAACAATCGCACAAAAGTATTTGCTAGCACGGTCGGAGCAATTGCCGTCTTAACACTTTCCGCAGTGCCCGCATTAGCACATCAGCAGAATACCACTGGCACCAAGGACCCAGCCAGATCTGAGTCTAGGCGTTCTGAGCGTCAGTCCAAAATGCAGTCAAGGCTTGCCGATGGAGTCGCAAGTGGTAAAATCACAAGCCAGCAGAAAGACCAAATTCTAGCCAAAATTACCGAATTAAAGCCTGCCGATGGAAGTATGAAGGGTATGTCGCCAGCAGAGCGTAAAGAGGCTAAAAAGAGCATTAGATCGCAAATATCCCAGTGGGCTAAAGATAATGGGTTAGATATTGGCCTATTTAATAATAAAACCAAGGCTCCTAAATAAGCCAGCTATATATCAACATAAAGTTTTAAGGTTATGTAGGCAGAGCTGATAATTTATATATATTATCAGCCTGCTTATTTTTATAATAACAAATCCCCGGCAAAGGATTTGCCAGGGATAATTAATTTATTG
>JAPLVO010000020.1 GCA_026397045.1 Patescibacteria group bacterium
GCCAGGTCTAAAGATTGAGACATGTGTTAAGGATAGGACTGTCACTACCGACCAGGAGGGTCGCTTTAGTATCACCGTTCCTCTGGATGTATCATTCTGCTTAAGACCAATTGATGGCGTACCGGAGGGGGCTAAGCTAACCCGCACAAATAATAATATAGAAACATCAGGCCAGCCAACTTACGAATACCAGCGAGCAGGGGTAGATGCCTATAGGAGCGTTTGGTACTTCCTTCGTCCAGAGTTTAATTGGGACCGAAGGAACGACACAGGCTATAACTTCTACTACACTAAATAGTTTCTTATTTCGACAATAGCATAATAGATACTACTACGGATTAAGCTACCTTTTTATCAAGTACCAATCATATATATTATAAAACCTATTACTTGGTTCCTGGATTTTTTTTGCGTCAAAGCCCTTCAGAGAGTCGGTTTGTGAATAATTATAATAGGGGCTATACAATATCAGTGCTGGAACATCCTTGGCCCATAAATCCACAAAGCTAGAATAGCGTGTTGCCTTATAGGCAGGGTCCTTGGCTAGTCTGCCAGACTCTAAAAGATTGTCTACCTCAGTATTTTTATAGGCCGATACATTCAGCCCAGGGTCGGCAGATTGGCTGGAGTGCCAGAAACTGTAGACATCCGAATCGAGACCAAGATTTTGTCCATACACTAGTACATCATAGTTGCGGCTTCTAATATAATTCTGCTGGAGCTGTGTGCTATCTGCAGTAATAACCTCCACCTCTAGGCCTAGCAATCGCCAGCTTTCTGCAAGCGAGTTAGCGACAGATTCATAGCTGGAGTTTTCCAGTGTTACAACTCTTATTTTGGCGTTTCCAGCACCAGACTTTTCATACAACTCCTTGGATTTCTGGATGTCATAATCATACTTCTGGGCCGATGAGTTAAACCCAGGGTAGCCCGCTGGAATCGGATAATTCGCGATAACAGCTTCCCCTTCAAGACTGCTATCAATAATGGCTCGTCTATCAACAGAATATGCTAAGGACTTTCTGAGGTCAGGATTGTTTAAAATTGGACTTTTTAGATTAAAGAATGCCCCAACATAGGCTGGTAAGCCTAGCCTGTGGGTTGTAACCGATTCAATCTTATCTACTACCTCTAGCTTGGATGGTGGAACCTGCGAAACTGCATCAACCTGCTTCCTGACTAGGGCCCCTAGCATTTCATCTGCGTCCTCGAAGAGCTCTATGCGCACCTTGGGTATATAGGGGGTATGTATATAATAAAACTCATTGGCGGTTAGCTCTACTACACTACTATCGACTTCTAATAGCTCCAGTTTATATGGCCCACTGCCGATAGGTCGTTGATTAAATTCATATGACCGGAGGCTGGAGGGCTTGACCTCTCCTAGCAAATGCTTCGGCAATACACCTAGGGTTGTGTTAGCCAAAAAATTGCCATAGGATGATGGAAGAATAAATTTTATGGTATTCTCATCTACTACTAAGTACTTAACACCGCTCCAATTGGATAAAAATGGGCTTCTTGTATCGGGGTTTTGTACCCTTTCGATTGTAAAGGCGATGTCGCTAGCTGTGAGTTTTGTGCCATCCTGCCACTTTACAGATGGTCGTAGATAAAAAGTATACTCCCTACGGTCATCTGACACATCCCATCTGTCAGCAATGTCCGGCGTGATTTCTCTTCGGCCGTTAATTTTAGTAAGGCCACTAAAAACTAGGCTAGATACATCTTCAGATGCAGAGTTATCTGGGAATAGTGGATTCACACTCTTGACCACGCCCAATACTGCTTCTCGATATACACCACCATTTTGGGGAGAATCGACTTGGCTAATTGTACCGAGAGATTGGATCTGTACTGTTAGGCCCCATATAGAAATAAATATAATAAACACCCAAGACGCAAAAGGCCAGCGAACATTACCTAGCTTCTGCCAAGATCCGTAGACATGCCTGTGGAGGTAGTTGGCAAACCAGGTCCGCCACAATCGAGCATTCCTCCTTAGCCTTCTAACCTTTCTATGGAGAGTAAACCCCGTATAAGAACTCATTACTTAATAATTAGCAAGCCAATTATGCAGGCTACGAATGCCGCCACAAGTATCATCGTCCCATAGAACAAGAACTTTTCAGTGCCTCGCTTAGTCCTGTAAAAATTGCTTTCTCCACCGAATGCTGCCCCCAAACCAGAGCTCTGGTTCTGAAGCAAAACAGACACGGTTATAAGCGCTGAAATCATAACTAATATGTATTGTAGTATTATTCTCATATTTATTCCTTATCAATTATAAAGCTCATGGCGTAGTTGGCAACCCATACCACCAGTACAGTGCCGATTGCGGACCAAACAGAGTTGACTTGAAAAGATGGATATATCGCGCTAGTAATATACAGCAAAAGTGCATTAATAATCAAGCTAAATAGGCCTAGTGTCAGGACAATTGCTGGCAAACTCAGTATTGTTAAGGCTGGCCTCAGTGTGGCGTTAACGATACCAAATACCAGGCTTGCGACCACTACAACCCACACGCCGTCGGCATTAATGCCGCTAAGAAAAATCGAGGCCAAAAAGAGTCCGACAAAATTAGCGAGCCATGTTAAAAGAAACCTTCTTGCCATACAGTGTATTTTAACATACCCTCGGCTCTATAATATAGTTATGCCGGGAGGTTTGAGGCAATCAGCTTGGCTAGTTTGGCCCCCACTATAGCCTCAAGCTTCTCTGGTGAAGCCTCTTTAACGCCAGCTACGCTGCCGAGGGCCATAATTAGTTTCTTTCTAGTAGCAGGCCCGACTCCTGGTATTTCTTCAAGTTGAGAATGGGCAATTCTCTTGGCGCGTACTTTTGTATGATAAGCTACAGCGAATCTATGAGCTTCATCACGAACCCTTTGCAATAGATGCAGTACTGCTGAATCGGGCTCAAAATTAGCGATGTAGTACCCGCCCTCCTTGGCGAGTTGAGTTGGATTCGGCAGATCCTCCCTATCAATAACCAGCGTCTCGAACCTTTTAGCAAGCCCCACTGTCAATGTTTTAACACCGAGCTCACTGATAACCTGCCTGGCACAAGAAAGCTGACCCTTGCCGCCGTCTACTATGATAAGATCGGGCTTGGGCCAGGATTTGTTGCGAGTGCCGAATCGCCGTGAAATGGTCTCCTGCATCATGGCGAAATCATTTGGGCCCCTTGTACGCATTTTGAAATGCCGATAAGCGGCGTTATCAGGAAGCCCATCTGTAAATACTACCATTGAGCTTACGCTATCACCCCCCGCAAAATTACTGATATCGTAGCATTCTATCCTTCTAGGAGAGGAGCTAAGCTGTAAAATTGCAGTAAGGCCAGAAAGTGCTTCATCCTTGCCAATGATAATCTTTTCCTCAGCACCAAAAACAACCCTACTGCCGAGTGACTTTAGAGCCAAATATTGGTTACGCAGGACTATCGCCTCTTCATATTTTCGATCCTTAGCAAGGCGGCTGATATCCCTTTGCAGGCTGTCAATTAGCTGGGTGCTTTTTCCTTCAAGCACCATGATGAGCTTGCTTATTTGCCTACGATACACGAGCTTTGTAACATCGGGGCTCGGAAGAACGCCGATTTGGTATTCTAGCTTGGAGCTATAATTATGGTTCTCTTTCACGAAATATGGGAATACACGGCGTAAATACTTAAGCGCCTGCCTAACCCCATAGCTCTGGACAAAAGGCCCAAAGTAGCGAGCTTTGTCATCGTTGGGCCTTCGCACCAGGGTGACCGAGGGAAAATCTTGCTGAGTTGTTATCCGCACAAAAATAAAGTTCTTATCATCTCGCTCGCGCACATTATATAGGGGCTTATGGCGCTTAATATATTCTGCCTCAAGAAATAATGCATCTATCTCCGAACTCGTCTGCACCCAATCCACATCAGCTATACATTTGACTAAGCGCAGTGTCTTAGTATCCGTCTGGGCACCGGTAAAGTAAGATCTAACCCTTCTCTTGAGTATAGATGCTTTGCCAATATATATTATTTTGCCAGATGAATCCTTGAAGAAGTATACACCTGGATTGGTGGGCAACTCATCCAGTCTATTTTGAAGTTTTTTTACCATGGGCTAATTATACATCATTGATATTAATATAGTCGCTTAGGAGCTTTAGCTTGATAAAATTATAAATAGTTGTATATTAAAATTGTACAGATACCAAAGGAGCAAGTATGAACCTAAAAGAGTTGACTACAGGCCATTCGGAGTCGGAGGTACTACAGCTAGTTATCTTAATCCGAGAATTCGCCGAAGCCCAAATAGAGCTAGCTAATGAATCTTTAAGCATTAGAAGCTTGGAACAGGAGAGCATCTTACGGCGAATCAAGGATATTGTATCAAAGCTTCGAGGACCCCCCTGGAATATAAGCACGGATGTGCTTTACTTGATTAGCGAAAATCCAGATGTGTGGATAACCGAATGCGAATAATTTACAAAAAAGCTTAGCTGACTACTTATGTCGGCTCAAAATAAACACCTCTGGGTTACCATCCAGGGGTGTTTACCACTAAGAGCTTATTAAGCTAGTTTTTCTTAAAAGCGTAGCCTACACCAGTGAGGCCAGTAAGTACCAACACTGTAGCAAGTAGTAATGGTAGTCTAGTGTCCCAGCCTGTTGGGGCTAGATTGCCAGGTGATGGTGTTGGAGTTGGCTCAGGGGTGACATATTCGTATGCACCACTGTCATAGCCACCTTCTTGAGGGCGAGCGACTCCCCGCTGATCTGTGCTAGGAGCTCCAGCGGCAATAGCATTGTTGTAGGCGGGTGAGCTAGCATTAATAGCTCTTACATAGGTACCCATATCTAGAGCTAGAGGGCTTATTAAGGCGTCAGTTTCATTAAGATCGTTGGTTGCAATGAAGTAGGTTGCGCAAGTGTTGTCGTCTGATATGTTACCGCCTAGGGAGGTAATTGTGCCATTGGTACCTGGGACTGCTGGGCAGTTCTGAGCAGTACCAAAATTTAAGTTTGCATAGAAAATATTGTTTAGGAGATTGACTCTGGCTGGGTAATAAACCACGTCACCTGCGAATACATTGACATTTACCGCACCCAGGCTAGGGTCGCCGAAATCTTGAGCTTGAGCATTCTGAGCAAAGGTGTTGTTAGTGATATTTGCAGTCATGGTGCCGCCTTCAGTAGCGGTATTTAATATATTTATTGGAAAAGCGTTATTACCGCTAAAGGTGTTGTTTGCGATATTAGCCGTCACGGCAACGCCGTCGTTGTTAGAAATTGCTAGTACAAAAACTGCAGTGTTTTCGTAAAATGCACTATTTTTAATATTTATAGTGACAGCTTGACTGTTAAAGTTTATAAATAGGGCGCATACTGGGCCGCCAGCAAAATTCAAACAAGTATTGTTTCTGGCAATCACACTATCAATCGTTACATTTGCAGATAGTGCAAATAAGGGTTGCCCAGCCGCAGGTGAAAAATTTTGAAAGGTAAGATTACTTACTGAGTAGGTATTTTCAGTAATAGGATTGATATTTACGCCGTTATAGCCGCCTGTGCCATCTACGATTGTTTTTTCGGCACTGGCACCGACAATGTTGATATTAGATGTGCCATTAATGGCTGGTAAATCGGCTACTAAGCTATAAGTACCGGCAGACATATTTATTGTATTTGAGGCACTACCAGCTGAGCAAAAGCCAGACGCAGCCTGGGTGTCTGCAGCAATAATGGCGCTGTAAATATCGCAGTCACCAAATGCCGGTGTGGGGGTCACATTATAGGTAGTAGCATTAGCCTTAGGCGCAAAAATAAGAGAAACTAGTACTGCGAAAAGTGTAACGGCTAGAAGCGCGATGATATTTTTAATTTTACTAGATTTACTATCAAAGCTAGTAAATATATTGCTGGCCATAAAATGCTGTGTCATTTGTTTCACCTTTATTTATAATTTCTATTATCACTAATAGATATTATTGTAATGCTTACAATGCATAAGCGCAAGTACTTTTGAATTAGTATTATGTGTATAATACTTAAGTATGTGGCTCATCTACTCAATTACTTGTGCATTAAGCGATAGTATCGCTAGCCTTGGCAACAAAAAGCTAGTCTCTCGCAAGCTAGACCCTGTGGCTATTTCTTATTTTGTGCATGCCTTAGGGGCCTTTGGTTTTCTAATGCTTGCAATATATAGTGGTCAAGATATCTTGGGCATTAGCCCGCTCTCGCTAGGGCTTGTGATGCTCACGGCCGCGCTGGCCGCACTGGCCGGTGTTCTTATACTTGTCGCTCTAAAAAAAGGCGACCTATCGCTTATCGCGCCCATTCAAACCCTCACCCCGCTATTTGTACTGGTGATAGCGGTGTTTTTTCTCAAGCAAACCCCCAGCCCCATTGGGCTTGCAGGTATACTACTGGTAGTGATGGGTGGGGTTTTCTTGGACAAAAACCCTCGTGAGTCACTGCCGTCTGTTTTAAAACGAATTGTCAGCTACCAGCCAGCC
>JAPLVO010000021.1 GCA_026397045.1 Patescibacteria group bacterium
AGTAATCTGACAAGTATTAATAACTTTTTATAAGGAGATCACAATGGTAACAATCAGTATAGATGGCGACAACCTTATGGTAGTAGTAAATGGTATTGGCAAAGTGCTAGCCCTGCGCAGTGAGCTAACAGTGCCACTTAAGCATGTGGTAGGCGCAAAGGCCGACCCACAAGCCGCCTCTCTACCAAAAGGCCTCAAAGGCCCAGGCACACGAGTACCAGGGCTTATATACGCCGGCACCTTTCATAGAGATGGTGAGAAAGTTTTTTGGGATGTGCGCAACTCTGATAATGCAATTGTAATTGATCTAAAAGATGAAGACTTCAAGCAGCTAGTGGTAGAGGTCAAAGACCCAAAAGAAAGCGTTGAGCTCATAAACAGCCATATTGGCTAAAACCACTTGACCCATAAAACCTTATTTGTTATATTTAAACTATCACCAAGACCAGGCAGGCCTAAGGTTTCGACCGACCGCTACTCCTGGTCATTTTAGTTCTAGCTTATCTCGTAGCTTGCTGATTTTAATTATCTTTTTGGAATACTTTCCAAGAAGTTTTGAAAACCTATCACTTGGCACTAATAAATTGAGTAATTTGCCGCGAGTATCCAAGAACTCTATCAGGCAGCTGAAATCGCCATCGCCTGTTATTATTATTGCCTTGTCGTAATTATTGTATTCTATCGCCGAGGCATGCAATACTAGCTCGGCGTCAACATTACCCTTAACGATCTCTTTGCCGTTTTCCATATACCCAACTGTCGGCTTATACACCAGGATAAAGCCTGCGTTCTCGAGTTCGTCGTAAAGATCTTGGTTATCAGACACCAGCCCTATAAATATAAAGGCCTTGCTAACATTATATTTGTGCTTCAGATACAATCTGAGGCGGCGATGGTCTAGTTTCCAGCCCTGGGAGCGGATGCCTAGGTTGAGATTTTGGCTATCGATAAAAGCGAAGTTGTTGTTCTTAGCATTGTTTTTTCTAAACATATTATTAATCTTACAGCTTAGGGTGGATTAAAACCAGACAATTCGAGCGCATACTATGAAATTTCTAGAGAAGTCTTCGATAGGAAATCATTAAATAAGTCCTGGCCTGCCTGCCAATCAGCTGTAGTGCAGGCGGAGATGAATATAAATTCATTATCTCCAAGCCACTGGGCTGAAACACGAATGGTGCCGTTGATATTTGTGTTACTAGTATAGGTACCTTCTTTAGTTATAAATGGTATATCGCCTTTATTGGAACTGATATTGGTGGCTCCGATAGTTTTGTACTGCAGGTCCTTGGAATTCAGCTTGTTATTGGCGGTGTCGAGTAAGGTGTTTATCGAGCTGTCGAGAGTTGAGCCAGAGCTTACGGATTTGTCTACACCAGAGTTTTGCTGGAGGGTTATCTGGCAACTATTATTATTGTACTTATACTGATAAATGCCATCGCCACCACTTAGCTCTGTCTGCCAATCCGGCAGGGTGGCCGGCGGCTTAAGTGTAATTATGTTTCCCTTGTACTTGTTTTCAAAACTAGAAAGTGACTTATCTAGAGTGTTCTGAGAGTCATCTGTCCTGCCTGCTCCGGGGCTGGGCCTATTGATTGTCATACTCAAGCTGACTATGGAGGCCGCAGTTATAACCAAAATTGTAGCGATAATTATTCCCACTACCTTGGCAGCCCGGTGCGACGAACGGTTCGGGGCTGGGTCGGCACTGGCCGGTTCGATACTGGCTCTGGAAATGGCTGGGATTTCTAGATCCTGGTTATCGATATCGGGCACTGAGCCGGTGGCCATTGGGTTGGTATCGGTTGATTGGGGTTTAGGCAACTCGGGCTGGTCGGAAACTGGCTCATCGGCATTAATCATGTCCGGGCTTGAGGGCGCTGCCTGCGAGCCGATAGCCGCTTGCGTACCAGGCTCTTTATCGGTATTGGCGGTAGTGTCTTCTGGAGGCTTGCTTTGGGCGTCTTGAGGCTCATCTGTACTTTCGGGCTCAGGGTCGCTTAGCTTTGGAGAATGAAGATAATTGGCTGACACTGCAGCCTCTGCTGCGGTATTGGGCTCAGAAGGTGCATCCGCAGCACTATCGGGCCCGTACTTAGGGCCTTTAAAACTTTGGCTAGCCTTGGATTTATCCTCATACTCAGAGCTCGATCCGTGGTCTTTATAAAGTCCCGCATCATCTGGGCTTATGTTTGATTTTGCTTTGTCTTGGGTGTCCATATAATAGTTTCTTATATACACAATACCGCATATGGTTAAATATTAAAAGCCCAGAAAATGTGGTAGGATAGATCGGATGCAGCTAGATATAACAAATTTGATACTAGCCCTATGTATAAATGAGCTAATTCATGTCGGCAGCGAGGCCTGGGCCGCAAATGATAAGCTAGCCAGACTGTTGTCTTATATCAATAAAAAACCCTACAAAGAGATCCCAATTAAGGTTAATACGAGGCCTAAATCCTACGCCTTTTCGATCGGCCTTTTTATTATCATTGTTCCTATCATTTATTTTGGCCTTGGCCTTTTAAGCCTAAGTGCCTCGACTGCCCTAAAGTTGTCAGCGCTAGTTTTGGTAGTCGCCTATGTTGTCGGTTTTGTTTGGATGGACAAATGGCATGTTAATATCGAAAAAATTACCAATCGCTTCAAATAAAACTACCGCGCTACCCTGCCTGCTCAATATATAATCTATTAAAAATAATTCAGTCGCCGGAATATGTTATGGCATTAAAGTATTATGGCTCTACCCTGCAACTTGCAAGGTAGAGCCATAGATATAAACCTAGTACAAAACTATATTTGTTATTGGTACCAGAGGCTCTATCTCCTTGGCTACCCAGCTGCTTTTTGGAGCTACAATTGCCAGTAGCATCTGGGTATTGCCAAATTCCTTGGTGACATTGCTAACCAATATCATTAAAGCCATTTTGGAGTGTGCCGAATTGCTTCTAGTGGTAGAAAAAAATTCTTCTTCTACGAACTCTAGCTTATACTTAGAATTGGATTTTAGTCCAGACCTGCGAAAAACAGCCCACCCTTTGAGTTTTTGCCGCCTATTTTCGGCGACAATCAAAACTTTCATTTCTTACCCCCTCTAGAGCAGGACGATCCTGCAGGATAGTTATTATATCTTTTGAGCGCTGTGTGTCAATAAAAGACGACTAAAAGAATTTAGCAGCCACCCTAATGCTAAGGTGGCTGCTAATGCTAAAGGTAATGCTAAATCAAAATTCTCCTCTCGCCGGAGTTTTTTGATGTGGCGGCTAGCCACATGCACAATTGCTGGGCTGGTGTTGGCCCAATCACTCGCTTATTGCCGAATATCTGGGCTCCAGTGTCGCGGAAGTATCCAGCCTCGGACACTACGCCGCCGTAATCTCCAGCCCTGCTGTAGACCAACGCCATGAAGGCGTTCTCGGAATGGCTAAAAAGCTCATCCGGGCTGAACAGAGCACCGTTGAGGTGCCTTGGCCAGCCGGCCATGGGGCGGCGGTCTAGGGGGCCGTTGTGACCCTCTACGGCAAACTCTACCGCTTTGGCAAAATTGTTCAGCAGGTTTGCCTCATTATACGCGCTAACTGCGCGTAGCAGCACCTCTTGGTACTCCACCTTAGTGGACACCAGGCTGTCTCCAGCTGATAGCTGGAGCATGGCTCCATCCCTAGTCCCCTCTTCGAGGGCCGCTCTTAAAGTCTTAGGCGAGAATCTCTCGCAATATTCGTGGTGGAAAGCCTCAACCGGCTCGTTATAACTACTGAATATTTCGAACATATTTCTCCTAATGGTTCAAATATGGGGGTCCATATGAGGGTTATATAATATAACAATATGATACTTTAGTCAAGCTTTAAGGATGAAACAGTGGATTGAAGGGGCCTGCTAATATTTAATGGTTCAGCGTTTTGATTTTGCCTTTTGTTTTGGTTTTGGCTTTGGATGAGAGCTAGGCTTGCTTTTGAGCGCAACAGATAGCTTAAGCCTATTACAGGAAACGGCTAGGGCAACTAGCGAGATCGATAGGACAGCACCAGCCGTGAGCCTAAGAGTGTTAGAGGTGCTTATCATATTGATTGTCAAACAAACAATCACTATTAAGCCCAGGAATTCTGTTATAAACCGCAAGCTGGGGTTTTTTATTTCTCTGGCTACAGAAAGTGTGGCAAGCCCCATTGCTAGCGCGAAAGCCAAACCAAAACTGTTCATAGACATGCTATTATCAAATGAAAATATGTACCTAAGCTCATAGATGGTAGGCCCAGAAAGTATTGGGTTGATGATGTAAATACCAGCCACAATGCTAGCGCAAAATACTAGGAATATATAGCTCAACTTGCGTATCTTTTCCGGTAAAAAGCTGACTACGCAGGACAAAAATGCCAATAGAGCAAACACCAAAGATACACCGTAAAGGGAATTGGGGTTTATGAAAGGAACGATCCAAAGCATGGACACAGCTAAGGCGCAAAACTGGGCTAGAGATATGAACCCCAGACCGACACCGTAAAGCCTAAAATGGTCAGATTTAATTATTGCGAAGCGATATGATAGATAGGCCAATAGCAGTGCTGATATTAGAAAATATATACTCAGAAAATTAAACATGGAAGCGTCCACTCACCTGCTCACTTGATTCAGCGTACCCAGGACAATAACCCAGGCCAGCGCAGACTTAGCGATAAGGCTAAGCCATATGTATCCTTTTTCTCCGTACACATAGTTTTTCCAGGGGCCGATTTTTTTGTACTGCAACCACATATTGACGGCAAAACTATTGAAAAACAAAAAGGTAATGACAAAGCCGAGCTGAGCGTACCAAGGGATAGAATCGGCAATGTTATTGGTGCTAGCCCAGAAGTATAGGCCACCTATTATCCAAGGCACTATGCCTGCGACAACCCCGATATTGAAAGGAAACCAGGATGTCTTGTCGCTTATTTGATTATACCGCTCCATCTCTAGGCCCATCATATTCATTATCCAATTAAGCGTAAAGACGAACACAACGCTTGGAAGTTCGATAAGCCCACCCATCATTAGTAGCACCACTAACATCAATGAAGAACTTATGGAGTACTCTACCCAGCGCAATGGGTTAATGCCTTTTTTAATATTTGATTCATATTTTTGAATATATGCTGGTGAGGCAATAAAAAGGTGGAATACCGCAGCTATCAAAAGAAAAATTGGGCCTATGATTGCTATTGGAATATCCACGAGCTGAGCAGGTGTTGCGGTAATACTACCATCAGGGCCAGCATCGAAAAAGCGAGTGATTATTGGGATCTTAAGCGCATAATTGGCGATATAAAACAAAACTATAGCCTGTGCTAAGTGTACAAGGCCTACTCTGAAGTTAAGATTTTGAAGGTTTTGACCCAACTTGGTTTTAGGTTTGATAATTATGCTCCGATATTTAAAAGTTATTTACTATTTCATAAATATATTAGCATAACAGGAATATAAGCTCAAGAATTAACGCAGATAATTGTTGTTTTCCAGTGGATGAGAACTACGATGCTTAATTTAAAAGATCAAAGCCAATGGTAGCTATACGAAATACTGCTGCAAATGGCAGTAAGGCGAGGTGAGGTGAGGTTGCTAACGGGCTCGGTAGCCTTAACATTCCAAGAACTCTATTGGTTTATGCGATACAACAAATCACCGAAATGATCGAGACTCGAACAAAGAACTACCAAAATACTGCCAAAGGAGCTAAAATATATTTATGGAAGACAACCGAGAAGAAAGTACGATTGCAAACGCCCTGAAATTTCGCTGGGTTATATTGACTGCAGTTACTGTAATAGCCACGGGCACTGTGTTCTACCGATACTTCATGCCACTGAAGTGGCTAGATGCCATATACTTTTCGGTGATCACTATTACCACGGTAGGCTATGGCGATATCCACCCCACTAATGACATAACTAAAATTTTTACGATATTCTATGTCCTTATCGGCGTGGGCATTATTGCCTCTAGCCTCAATATCATAGTTAAAATCTCAGCTCAAAAGAGACTCAAAAAGATTACTCGCCGAAAAACTCTCGGCAAGAAGAAATAAGTTCCCTGCGCTTAATAAAAATCCAGCCCCTTAGTATTTAAAGGGGCTGTTGGATTTATCTAGCCTCGCAGATCGGCCGAAAGTTCAATTGCAATCGGAGTAGGTATGGCTATGTCGTTGCTATAAAGGGGAACCAGAGCGCCCCAGCTTGTTAAAACGAACCTATCGACATTAACGCCCAACTTTTCTACTCGGTCTTGATCAAAAACTTCTAGAGTTGATATTTCTTGGCCCCAGTAGTAGGTCTCGAGGTCGGCTATTTGCTTAGAAAAGTGTTCGTCGCTAGCTAATGTGAACTCTACCAGTCGGACAAAATCGAAGCCTAATGATCCTGCAACATATGGGACTTCATGGGGGTTTCTGTCATGAACTGCTAAGCTTGCGACAATGGGTACTACTTGTGATGGGTAAAGATAGCGAGCTAAAAGAGTCACGGAGTGTTCTGCTTTCATTTTCACCTCTTTTGGTAGGTACTTGGGATTTAATTATATCAAAATGGTATCTTAAATCAATCATAGGGCTTGCTTATTTCGAGTAAATGGTATATAACTAAGTTTTAGTACCTACATAGAAAGAGTGGCCATGACACAAGGAGTGGAAAAGAAATCAACCGAGCAGCTGCGTCAGCTCTGGGGTGCGCAACAAGACCCCCAGCTAATGACTACGGTTCAGGCTTCGAAGATGTTTGGAAAGTCGTTCCAAAGTTTTAAGAATTTTGCAATCGAAAATGGGCAAATGCCCATAGATGTGGATAAATGGTCTAGGGCAATATTTTACAACCAGGCAGATATGGAAAAATTTGCTCGAGAATATTTTAAAAAGAACCCTCAGCCAAGCCGGGAACCAGCTATAACGGAGCCTATCCAGGCCAGCCTGACTAGCTTTTCAGGCTTGCCAGCAGGAAATTGGACAAATGTTGAGTTTCTGGCGATCTGTGGGATTACTGAACGCGAAAAAGCCAGAAATGTAATAAACGGGTCCAAAAGTATTAAGTGGCTCTCTGGCGATGACGCAGCAAAGCTCATTTATCTTCTCATATATAACTACCCTCGTAAGACGGTATTTAGAAAAAAGAGATTCGAGCTTGAGCAATACTTCGGCGCATCGAAAAGATTTAAAAAACCACTGGGCGTAAGGTATCATAAGTTAGTTGCGATTATCGGAACTTACTACGAAGATACCGACTTCGGATATATTGACCCAGAAATCTCGGTGGCAGTTTTAGCGGAGCTGATGCTCTCAAATCCAGCAATAAATTAATTATCCCTGGCAAATCCTTTGCCGGGGATTTGTTATTATAAAAATAAACAGGCTGATAATATATATAAATTATCAGACCTGCCTATATAAACTTAAAACTTTATGTTGATATATAACCGGCTTATTTAGGAGCCTTGGTTTTATTACTAAATAGGCCAATATCTAACCCATTATCTTTAGCCCACTGGGATATTTGCGATCTAATGCTCTTTTTAGCCTCTTTACGCTCAGCTGGCGACATACCCTTCATACTTCCATCGGCAGGCTTTAATTCGGTAATTTTGGCTAGAATTTGGTCTTTCTGCTGGCTTGTGATTTTACCACTTGCG
>JAPLVO010000022.1 GCA_026397045.1 Patescibacteria group bacterium
ATTGCTGATGCTGCGACAAAGGCCCCGGATCTTGTAAAGGACGACGCTGGGGGTGCCTTTGACACCATTAGCGCCGACAAATTCGCTGCTATGGATAGCAAGACGGCGTTTCGCTATGTCGATTATGTTAATAGTCAGGGTAGTGGATCTGCCGCTGCTAAAAACCTTGCGAATATTCATACGGCGTTTAATGCTCCTGGTAGTACTCTTAGGCAAAAAACAGATGCTAAATTCTTAGCAGCTATGAAGGGTATTAAAGTGGTGAGTTCTACTGCTGCTACTCCTGCTACTGCTGCTACTCCTGCTACTGCTGCTACTCCTGCTACTGCTGCTACTCCTGCTACTCCTGCTACTGCTAGCGTTAACCCTGCTGGTTACTCTGGTACGAATACTTTCGAACTATAGGCAACTAATATGGGACAATACAAAGTACCACAAGATGTAGAGGCCGAAGACAAGCTGCTGGGGCCACTGTCATTACGGCAGCTTATATATGTAGTTATAGCCATACTCTGGGCTGCTCTGATGTGGCGAATCCTTATTTTCAATGTGGTCGTTACGGTGGCGGCTATTCTGCCTGTATCAGGACTATTTTTACTACTGGGTTTTGGTCGCAGACAAGAACAGAGCTTCGAGAACTACTTTATTGCTTATGTGCAGTTCCTGTTCGTGCCCCGCACCAGAGTGTGGAGCAAGGATCTTTCGCAGGATGAGCTTATAAAGCAGTCCGAGGTTGTAACAGAGATATTTTTGGACAAATCAGTATCGCGCGGCAGCCTCAGGCAGTTGTCGCTTATAATGGACACCCACGGAGCCCAAAAAGACCCCACCGTACAGCTTCCAGACAACACCAATGAAGCTGCGCTATATGGCCAACGAATCATCGACCCATCAATGGTGGCCATGAAAATAGGCGACCAACAAGGCAACCCCCAGATGACCACCCAAGAAGATGTGCTAGATGGCTCAAATACTCACAATAAAGATGTAAATCAAATGCTAGAAAATGTCGAGGCCGATATTCATCAGCAGGCTCTACAAAATGTCCAGTCAGGGCTCGGTCAGGGCCCGGTGCGGCAAAATATATCACAAAATACAGCCCAACCACAAACTCCAAGTGTTATAATAAAAAAGGCCATGCTTCAAAGTGGAAATTTAACCGTCCAGCAAATAGCCAAGCAGGCTAGTGGAAATATCCTTCAAGAAGGACAACCCGCCACCATTAACTAACAATGGCCAAATTATAAAATGCAACCCAGCCAGATAAATCCAGCCCAACGCGAGTATATTAACAGTACTACTCCTCCTAAAAAAGCCAAGAGTGCTCAGCTGAGCACCCAGGGGCATCTTAACTTTGCAGAAATCAGAGATGGAATCGTAATTATGCGTGATGGCAGCCTGCGCATGATAGTGATGTGTTCTCCCACCAATTACGACCTTAAAAGCCCGAGCGAGAAGGAATCTATAGAATATGCCTATCAGGGGTTTCTTAATGGCCTACATTTCCCCATCCAGATCAGCGTCCAATCCCGCAAGATAGACCTAGATGGCTACCTTGCTGAGCTCGATCAAAAGCTCGCAGACCAAACTAATCCGTTGCTGGCAGGGCTGATGGAAGATTATATTTTTAACATCCGAGATCTCCTTACGAGCGTGAATATTATGGATAAACGCTTTTTCGTGGTTGTACCTTACTTCGTGGCGGAGCTAGCCAAAGACAATGTATTCAAGCAGCTCGCCGGTACGCTTTCTGCCCCCAAGGATGTCGTGCAAAGCTCGGCACAATTCGAAGCTCGCAAGCGCGAACTTTCGCAGAGGACTGCATCTGTTGCTCAAGGCTTGGCCTCGATCGGAGTTCGTTCGGCTGTTCTTAAGACCCAAGAAATTATTGAACTCTACTATGGATCCTACAATGTCGAGGAATCGCAGCAGCAGACCCTAAGTAACACCGCCGAAATGGTTGTGCCTGTAGTTACCCGAGAAGGCGGGAACCCAGCGCAGCAACTACCACAAGCCAGAGAACCCGAGCCTCAAGATCTTTACGCATCCGCAAACTCCACACAAACAACTGACCCGCAAATTCCACAAGGAGGGGCCGTATAATGGCTTTTGGTAACAAAAAATCTGCTCAACCCGTGCAAAACACTGCCCAAATCCAGGCCGACATGGCTTATCGGCAGGGCGTTACTACCCTGCGAGATGTTATAGCCCCCAGCAGCTTCGAAGTACAGAGTAGTTTTATCAAGATAGGCCGACGCTACGCCAGAACCTACTTTGTATTTGGCTATCCCCGAACGCTTTTTACGGGCTGGCTATCGCCAATCATAAACCTCGACGAAATAGTCGATATCAGCCTCAATATTGAGCCTGTCGAGAGCCAAGTGGTACTAAATAACCTCAAAAAGAAAGTCGGTCAGCTGGAAGCCAGCAACACCATAAACCAAGAGAAGGGAAAAGTCAGGGATCCCCAGCTAGAGGCGCAAATTAACGATGCCGAGGAGCTTCGGGATAAACTTCAGGTGGGAGAAGATCGCTTTTTTAGGTTCGGTCTGTACCTGACTGTGTATGGTAACGACGAGAAGGGCCTAGATGATGTCGGCCGCAAAATAGAAAGTGTCTTAGGATCTAGCCTGATATATTCCAAGCCGGCTACCATCCAGATGGAGCAAGGTTTTAATTCCACTTTGCCAACTGGCACTGATCAGCTCAAAATTAGCAGAAACATGGACACTGGCGCGATATCTACAAGTTTTCCTTTCACCACTGCCAATCTTAGTAGGAACGAAGGCATAATGTACGGGATTAATAGAACAAATAATGGCTTAGTGTTATTCGATAGATTCAGCCTCGAGAATGCCAACATGGTGGTCTTTGCCAAATCTGGTGCTGGCAAAAGTTTCGCTATTAAGCTCGAATGCTTGCGATCCCTGATGATGGGTATAGAAATAATAATTATTGATCCAGAAAATGAGTATCAAACCCTGTGTGATGCCGTTGGCGGTAGTTTTCTTCATCTTAGCCTGGCCAGCGATACTCGTATTAATCCGTTCGATATCCCCAGGACAATTGATGCCGAGGAAGCCGATAACGCCCTTAGGGCCAATATCATAATGCTGCACGGCCTACTAAGGCTTATGACTGGCCAAATGTCTCCTGCAGAGCAAGCCGACCTTGATTTGGCACTAATAAATACCTACGCCGAAAAGGGTATCACCAACGACCCCCTAACACATGGTGCTTTGCCGCCAGTTATGTCTGATCTTTACAATGTGCTCAACTCCATGGGGGGCAATGGGCCGAATCTCGCAGCTCGCCTAAGACGCTTCACAGAGGGTACTTTTGCTGGAATATTCTCCGAGCAGAGTAATGTCGACCTTAATAGCAGCTTTGTGGTTTTCAATACCCGAGATCTGGAGGATGAACTGCGGCCAATAGGTATGTATATAACACTTAATTACATATGGAATAAGGTCAAGACAGACAAACGCAAGCGCTTGCTGGTGGTGGATGAAGCCTGGCAGCTTCTACAGTATCAAGACTCGGCTATGTTCATGTTTTCTATCGCCAAGCGAGCCCGAAAATACTACCTTGGCCTGACTACTATTTCACAGGATGTGGAGGATTTCTTGAGCACCAGGCTTGGCCGTGCTATCGTGTACAATTCGAGTTTGCAGCTTTTGCTCAAGCAAAGTCCGGCTGCCGTAGATATTGTGTCCGATACCTTTAAACTCACTCAAGAAGAAACCAAGCGCCTAACACAATTCCCTGTCGGCGAAGGGTTGTTCTTTGCTGGCCTCAGCCATGTGGTTCTAAAAATACTAGGTTCACCCAATGAAGAACAAATTATCACTACCAACCCACAGGCCTTGCTAGAGCGACAAATGCAGCAGCAGCAAATGAGCGCTGATGTCTCGGATGAATAGCTAGAATTGTATTTACTAAGCACCGGCGGTATAAATTCAAACTAAATTTTGCTACAATTAGAATTAATATGATTTATAAGTACAACAATGGCTGTCTCTGAAATTAAACCTGGCGGTGCTGCTACGCCTCCAAAAAAACCCACTACGGCTAAAACTCCCCCCAGCAAGGCTCCAGAGTCCAGCCCAAATGGTAGCCCAGCTCCAAATGTGGGTGGTGGGCCTCAGCAATCCGAAAGGGTAAATGCATCACAGGCTGGGCCAGATGCTCCGAAAGATCCAAGCGGCCCAACGGCTGAAGAAAACCCAGAAACAAACCCATCGGGTGGGCCTTCTAGGGCAGAAAAATTTAAGCAAGGGGCTAAAGATAAAGCATCCAATGCTTCCCAGAGAATAAAAGACGCCAAATCAGTTGCCAAAGCCACCACAGGGGTACCAGGAAAAGAAGATGCCGATGATGTAAAAAAAGCCTACCAAGAAAAAGGAGCTGCGGGGGCAGCTGGTGAGGTAGGCCGAAAAGCAGTAGGGAAGGGCGTAACCACGGCAGTGGATGCCACCGGCGTTGGGTTGGTAGTTGGTGCCAAAGTTGGTAAATTTGTCGAAAAGGCCCTAAAAAAAGAAAATCTCAAGTGGGTGGGGCTAATTGCAGTCTTGCCTATAGTGATGGTTTCTATTTTGGTAGTAATAGTTGTTTATGCATTTGCTAATCCAACAAAATTCATATCCCAGGTTGTATCTGATCCTAAAATAAGAGAGTTTGCATTACAGGCAGCAGCCGGTCTTGGAAAAAATATTTTTAGCCAAGAAGAAACCTTAAAAAAATACGGCTATGTCGAATATAAATCTGGATCCGCAATCGCCGCCCCAGATGCTAAGCCTCCTGTGGCTGGCTCTCTGGAAGACAAGATAAGCAGAATTGATCTTAAAAATGCACAATATCAAACAACTCAGAAGCCCGGCTGCCCTATTAGCTACACCACCAAGACATTGATAGGCCCAGGCGGCAAGACTGTAAATGTTCTAGACAAAGCAACCGATAATAAGGGCCAGGAGGTGTCCAATGACAATTACCTGACTGGATACTGCATAATAAATTCTATGCCCCTATACAATATGATGGTACGAAGCCAAGCTGCTAGAGAGGTTAACTCCTTCAGTGATACATTCCTAAGCTATGCCGATGTCAAAAATTACCCTAAGAATTCGACCAGAGAAGAAAGGGCCAAATATACTCACGATAAAACTTACGGACGAATAACTAGCAAAGCCGAGCAGAACCCCGAAAGCGATGTTCCTAAGATTAATGAGTATGTCGCTAAGGTACGCGAAGTGCTTAAAAATAATACCGACCCCAATGCTGTGTATGCTGTGGATGAAGACTTTACTTTCGGAGATGTCGACCAAGTAAGAACCATGTGTGCCTTCGCGCAGGGCTACTTTGGCCCCCTTGATAGGAAGAACAAAGATGGCAGTCTTAAAACTGGTGCCAATAATATCAGGAAGGGCATAGATGGCCGTCTTAATACTGGCCAGCGCTCCGGTGTCAAGTGGAACACTCTTTCTTCCACCCGAGAGCTTGGCTTGGTATCTAATGAGGAGACAGGAGACACCCTCAGGCAGCTTGACGGCTGGGTGTCCTCCACGGCCTATGCTCAAAATGTCTATAGTAGGCAAACAGGTAAAAAGGCCAATCCCGAATCCCTCAGCAACACTTCCTATGGGGCTAACTACCAAAACGCCCTATCTATTCTTTATGATACCAGGGAATATTGCGCTGGCGAAATAGGCAAAGCAGATAGGAGCACAATAGAAAATAATTATAATACTCTCAAAGATGCCATTATTTCACAGTCTAACGGAGGTTTTGAAAGTCCTGAAGGTTTCGGAGATCGGCAGCTCATGCAGGGCGTAATAAGGATGATCGGTGGATCGGCAATATCTGGGCTGGAGCCTGGACCTAATAATTTCAATAACATGTCCCAGGGCTTCAGGGGGCTTTCAAACCAATACATGATGAGTATTGGGGGTAGATTCTTGAATTCCAAAGAGTCTAATAGCTTGGCACTTAAAACTGAGAATACCAGCCGTGAAATCGAAAGTAAAAACGGCCTGGCCTACAGACTATACGGAAAGGACAACATTCGATCGCTAGCCAACACAATCCAATACGAGACACCCCGGACGACAGGCGAGCTCAACACTCGAGTCGGGGATTTTATTGCTAGTGTTGGTAACCCTATAAAGATGATTGCCGATCTACACTCTTCGTTTAGCTACTTGGCTTTGGGCAAAAATACCCAAGCCTTTGCGGCTAGTAATATTGGCGATGCCTATATGAGAGTCGATACTGTTGGGATTCCTGAGAGCGATTTCGTGCCAGACCAAATAGCCAATTCTGACGATATACAAAAAATGCAGGAAAGTGGCACCTATGATCAAAAACGAGCACTGAGATATTTTGAAGCATGCTCTAAAAGCAATATACCCTCAAAGGCCTACTTTTTGCGCCTTAAGGTAGTAGGCGACGATGGTGAATTAGGAAACCGAAAAGTAAGAGATGGGGCTGGCTACCCGTATTACCCAGCAATGGCAGACATAATTGAATATGAGGACTACGCAGATAGGAAAGATATCAAGGATGAAAAAAGAGCCTTCATAGCCTGTGAGATTTATTTAAATCCAGATACTGATTTGATTCTAGATGAACGCGATCGCAAGAAACTAGTCAGGGACACCTTTGGGGATGAACTTGGAACAGACGGTATGCTACTACTAGCTAAAAAATATCGCAACTACCTTTATGCTAATAGTATAGCCGACCTAATGGTCGAGCTAAGCAGCACTGAAAAAACAGATTCCATATACCAAAATCCAAATGGCGAAGCTAATGAAAATGCAACTGCTACTAGCACGGCTGGGGGAGCTATTGTTGGTGATCCATACGCCGAAACAGTTAGTGTGGCCTGCGCTGCGGGTACTAAAGATATTGGCATTCAAGATGCCTACCTGAAGGGTGTAAAAACAGAGTCCAGGATGTGTTCTGTATCTAATATCCCAAGTATAGGGAAGTCCGATAACCCGGGTGGTCAATTCCCTACACCAGGTGCAGACGGCCATGTAGTTGTTAATTCTAGAGTTTCTGGGGCCTGGTACAAGCTTGCCGAGGACGCCAAGGCAGCTGGCATTAACCTCAAAGCTATAAGTAGCTTCCGGTCTATGGCTAGCCAAGAAGTCTTGTGGGCTAGATATGGCCGAGACCCGCAAAGAGTTGCCCGACCCGGGACCTCTCCTCACCAGGCGGGTGTTGCTATAGATTTTGATAATATGGAAGGGTACAGAAAGAATGCTACCTGTTCCAATAGGGCAACCAATTCTAGCCCTGCATACCAATGGCTAAGAGCCAACTCAATTAATTACGGCTTCAAGCAATACGCCACTGAGGCCTGGCACTGGGATGCTCTGCCTAGCGCTAACAGGTGTGGGCCATAGTAAAGGAAAGGATATAATTTAACATGAAATTAAACAAACTAACACTAATAATATTATCCTCAGCCGCAGTGGTGATTATTTTACTACTAATACTAAATACTATTGGAAGCAATAAGATTGGCTTTTTACCTATTAATAACTCCAGCCAGATACTGAGTATTGATAAGTCTATATTCTATGTTGGCTCTGGGCAGCTCATTAAACGGCCCATCCGAGGTAGCGAATACGAGATCCAGATTCTAGATACCGACATAGTATACGCTTTGGCCTCCAGGGATAAAAGCAAAATATATTATTACAAAAATGATAACAGTAAAATGAAGGCCTACATATTTGACATCAAAAACAATACCACCAAAGAATATAAAATGTATGATTTCTTTTTTTGGCAAAACAATTCCGGGAAATTTGTAACAAACAATGGTGATTCATCTGTAATATATTCGGAATCGCTAAATATAGATTACACCCAGCTTCCCTACAATTCTTTTAAGTCCTATGCCGGTATCATACTCGGTAGCCTCCTACCTGAAACCCCCGAAAACCCTTTCCTTGCCTGGGAGGTAGTAAATAAGGCTAGTGCTAAATTCAAAACCCTGGAAATAAAATCTTTCCAGGAAGACACTTTTCCTTGGGTGGTGGGGGATTTCATGCTCTACAATGATTTAGACGACAATCTGGTGATTATAAATAAAGAAGGCGTTCAAACCAACACCAAGCTAGGCATTACCGAGAGTCAGATAACATCTAGCGATAGCGATGATCAGTTTTTTTATAGCATTAAGGGCGATGAAATGACAATTAGCTCTATTAAGCTATCCAACTCGCGGGTTGAAAAAGTAAAAACCTTAAATCTAGCTAGCGCATTAAAGCAGAACAACCTTAAAGCATCGGATATTTCCCAAATTTATTATGCCGATGGGGCTCTCTACATCCAAATAGATGGTAGGATAATGGATATACAACTATGAAAAAAATGCTTATTATAGTAACCGCGATAGTCCTATTCGCCTCGGCTTCACCAGCTAGCCTGGCGTTGAGTAATGAGAAGGGAAGCGACCCAACTGGTAAAAGCCAGCGGTCTATCATAGAAAAAACCCCTTGGTTTGACCCTACGGCGTGTGTTTCGACCACAAATAAAACAACTACTGGCTTAGAGGGTTCGGTCGATGCCAATGCAATATCTGGTGAAAGCAAAGATTATCCTCTAAGGCTACCTTTCATAAAAGATGCCAATAAGTTGGCCACCACTATCGATGACTATATCAAAGAAAAAAAGCCGAATTCCCCCCTTAACGGCTTGGGTAAATATTTTGTGCAGGGGGGTATTAGGGCTGGCATCAACCCTTTACTAGCAGTATCGGGGGCTCAAAAAGAAACTGGATTTGGCACCGTGGGCTCTGGTACTAGCAAGGGGTCTAATAATTCGTTTGGTAGAACTGCAACAAATAAACAACCAAATGTTATAGGTGGCGTCCGTAACGATAGGCTGTGGTATAAGTGGGATAATTTCCAGCTTAGCTTGTACGCTAATAAATTCCCAGCTTCTGGCGGTGTGAGTGAACCCGATGACATTTTTCAGTATATTGCCCGTAGATACAAAAATAATTTAGATAACGGCCTTGTTACATTCTATGCAGGCGGCCAGGATTTACCCGCCTACGCACCCGCAAGCGACGGTAACGACCCAATAGGGTACGCCAAAACAACTATAGAAATATCTAACGAAATAGCTAGGCGATCGGATGGCGCTATAGACCTCACAAAGCTGGGCACTGGTGGGCCTAGTGTAGGCTCGGCTACAATTCCTGACAATTCGACAGCAAGTGACACCTCTATAAAAGATTCCTGCAGTTGCCTAACTAAGTCCGGCGCTAACAGCTCTGGATCTGCCAAGAACAGCTCCGACACAAGCACAACTACAACAGATACAGGGGCTGGTGGTGGTACCTGGGCTAGTTTTAGCCCAGACCCTGCCGCAGTCGAAAAATATAATGCCCAGCTGAAAGAAAGCATAAACAAATTAGCACCTTACTACAAAAAGGCTGCAGAAAATGAAGGATTAAAAGATTGGGAGATATTACCAGCAATACATGATTTAGAATCTAGCCTAGCAGAAAGTAACCCGACAGGTAATACAAGCTATGCCGGAATATTTCAAATGAACAGAAGCTTGCTTGCAAAGAAGGGTGGCAACCCAAACGATGCTCTGTATAATCCGGGCCGTCCGCTTACTGGAGAAGAAGTTACCAAGCAAGCCCAAGACGCGCTAAAATATTTCATCATCCCTAGTATCAATGGCGACAAAGGCTCCAACCTCCCACTCGACGAGCTAGCCTTGATAGGAATAAGGTATAAATCTGGCAGTGTTTACCCCGGGGCCGACTTAAAAACAAACGCTTATGTCTGGGCTGGATTTAATACCACTAACTATAAGCTGCCAATGCCATGGGGGCCTAACTGGGGTACATTGCCAGGTGGTGGGGTGGTAAGAGATCAAGCAGAAGGTAGGACTGTAAATAAGCCCGGTTTTATAACCTCTATTGGATTAACAAAAGGTGGCGTCTTCTCGGAATCGACTGGAATTGAGCAATCCTGCGTCAATAATACTGGAGACGGAGAAACCGGGGGATTAAATAATAACATTCCAGATACAGCCCTGGAGGAGTTCAAATTGAGGAATGGCAAATTGGGTATAGATGGCTTTCCAAAATACTTCGTAGAGGGGTCTTGGTGTGTTAATTTCATTAACTACATATTCACTAAGGCTGGCCAATCTCTACCAGGAAACGGCATTAGCAGTGTTGCTGCACTACAGGGATTTTTAGAAAATAATGGGGAATGGCATAATAAGGGAAGGGGTTATATACCCGTACCGGGCGATATAATAATATACAATGAAGGTAAAGCACCATTTCCTAGCCACGCCAATATAGTAGTTTCAGTAAACGGTAATGTCATAAATACTGTCGGCGGAAATGAAAGTAATCAAGTTAAAAACCAAGATGTAACCCTAGACGCAGAATATATAACAGGATATGGAAAACCAAAATGATACCAGATACAATTAACCGCTTTAAAAAACCACTTATAGCTGCAAGTGTTATTTTGGTTGCTTTATTTATAATATATTTCAGCTGGAGCTTACTTGTTTTTAGAGTGACAGGTACAACGCCTGCAAACAATAGCAAAGTAAATACCGGTAGTAATACAATTTATATATATTTCAATAAAGAACTCAAAAACGACCCTAAAAATATAACTATTGTTGCTGAGGGCGATATCATTAGTGACTATAGTATAGATAAAAACAAAATATCTATAGACTTAAAAAATACCGAAAATAATAAATCTTACACTGTGATATTAAGAAATATAGTGTCTGTCGATAATTCCACTATTAGTCTTTACCCCTTCAAGTTCACCACGGGTTATGTTTCGGAGAAAGACTTGAGTAAAGATGAGAAACAGCAGCTACAGTCTCAGACAGACAAGGGCAATATAGACGATCCGATAATACTAGTACTGCCATATAATAATCCCAATATAAGTATGAATACTTTTTATAACGCTTCTGGCGATCTAATTATAAGAGTAGTGATAACGCTGTCTTTGGCAGATATTAGGGAGGGCGAAAATATCGCCATTGATAGATATAAAGAGCAAGCCAAACAGTACCTGATATCTAACGACATCGATCCAAACGACTACCAATTCGAATATATTATTGAATAGCACTATCAGCTAGTAATCTTGATAATATACTTACTGTTACGGCTTAGAGTGCCGATACACATCCTCAATTCAACGGCCTCGTAATCGTTATTGGCCTTTATAATCAAAAAGTTATTCTTAATCATCACAGATTTGGGCTCAAAGCCGGTGGTCTTAATGATGTCTTCCTTGATTCTAGCTAGTTCTTGGGATTTAGAATAGATAGATGAATATTTACTGGATTTCAAATTGTCGCCAATATGTTCCATTTTATATATTTACTATTTTATAGCCGCTAATATTATCGGCCATGTCAGTGGCCGTAAGTATCGTCTGCTGGCCTTTTGTGTGCTCAAGCAGGTGTTGCTGCCTTTCATGGTCAAGTTCGCTTAGGACATCGTCTAATAGCAGCAGGGGAGGGTTACTATTATTGATCTTTATATAGTCTATCTCGCTAAGCTTAATAGACAGAGCCAACGATCTGTTTTCCCCGCGTGACAAAGAATCTCGCACCTTATAGCCATTAAGACTAATCGATACTTCATCTTTGTGTGGGCCCCTAGAGCTAAAGCCGATCCTAATATCTTCATTGGTGCTATCTTCTAGTGATTTTAATATATCCTCTTTGTTTTTGGGTAAGGTGCTTAAATATTCCAGCCTGACATTATCTTTATTACCACTGATAGCGGAGTAGTGTTGGCCAATAACGGAGTTGATAAATTTTATTAGCATGTCCCTGTGTTGATATATTATTTCTATAGGCTCAGCTAGCTGTAGATTGTATATAAATAATTGGTCTTTATTCCCAGACAAGCCGTGTTTTAGGCCGTTGAGGAGTTTATTGCGCTGATTTAACACTTTTTGAAATTTATTAAGGGCTACTAGGTAGGGTTTAGATACCTGTATAATTATGCTATTCAAGAGATTCCGCCTTAGCTGTGGCCCATCGGTTATTATCCTAACATCATCTGGAACAAATATAACAACTGGCTGTATACCCAGAACCTCGGATGGTTTTTTATTTATCTTATTTATGGTAATTGTTCTAGAAGCACTGTTGAGGGTTTTTTTTATGCGGTACTCTATATCGTAATCCTTATCGATATGATAGCTAATATTAATTTTGCTAAAGTCGCTGTCTCTGTTAATGAGGCTGGCTTGGGTAGCCTTGAAGGATTTAGTTATAAATCCATAATATATAGATTCTAGAATGTTTGTTTTACCGCTGGCATTGCGGCCTATTATCGCGGTGGTCCTTGGGTCTATGCTTATACCTAGGGATTGGTGTGATCTAAAATTGGTTAGTTTTACATTATTTATCATTAGCTACGCAGTGGCATAATAATATGTATTTCTTTTTTATCTTTAGATTTAGGAGTAATTAGTAGGGGATCGAGCTTACCATTAAAGCCGATATTCACTGTTTTATCCTGGATCACGGCTAATATATCAGTTATGTATTTGGCATTTATATTAATAGATGTGTCCTGGCCCGACTTTTTAATATCTAAGTTAACAGTATTTTCGCCTACATCACTGGTTTGGGCATCTATTATTAGTTCATTTTTAACCACCTTGAGGGCTATTCCATGAGAACTCTCGCGGGCGAATACAGAGCTTATCTTAACTGCTTCCTGTAGTTTGTCTTTATCGCACTCTATGGTGGTGGTAGTTTTTTCAGGTATTATTTTTTTGTAATCAGGATATTTTCCTTCGGTGAGCTGTGATATTAGCTGGCTTTCACCTACGATAAAGCATATTTCAGATTCGCCGATCATTATATCTACCTTGCTTGCTTCTTCTGAGGATATCAATCTTAGTAACTCCGACACCGTTTTAACCGGAATTATACAGCTAATTGTATCGGTATTTGTAACTACTATTTTTACCTCGGACAACCTGTAGCTGTCAGTACCTGCCAAAACCATCTGCTTATCATTGACACTAAAATAAATACCTGCCAAAACGGGCCTGGACTCATCCGAACTAACGCTAGCTAGTACTTTTTCTAGGCTCGATTTTAGGGTTTCAGAATTAAAGCTGATTGATTTACTGCTAGAAAGTTTGGGTAGGGTAGGGAACTCGGTGGCCGATACGCCATTTAGTCGGCTATGAATACTGCTGCCCTTGATAGTCATCTTGCTGTCATCGGCTATGAGCTGCAGGGTGTCTTCCGAGATAGAGCCCACCAGCTCGCCCAGCAGCCTAGCTGGTATAGATATCCTACCTTCTTTCTCTACCTTGGCTCCTAATTTGGTTGTAATGGCTAGATCCAGATTAGTGGAGCTTAGCTTTAGAACATTTTTATCTGTCTCTATTAAAATATTACCAAGAACTTCGAGGCTAGATCTGCTTCCTACTAATCTAGAACAAATATTAACTGCTTTTAATAAATTCTTAACTCTTACGGCAACTTTCAATTTAACCTCCCTTTCTTAACTGTCTTATTTATTATATTTAATTTAATAGATAGTAGTAATAGTAATAGTTCCTGTGGATTGAGTGTATAAGTGCTTATTATGCCTATAGTAAAGCTAATTAGCCTATGTATAAGTTTGTTAAAAGTCGCTAATAAATATTGTACAAAACCCCAGTTACTAACAATATCGATAAGACTCAGTTCGTCAAGTGTGTATTTATTGTGCACAAGTAATAAATTCTGCACAAGATACCCACTCTTTTTACACATAGTTATACACATATACTAAGCTACCAACAATTTCTTTATTGATTGAATATCTTGGCTCATCACACTATCCCTCGCCACCTGAGTGTTAATTTTTTTAACCCCGTGCATTATAGTGGTGTGATCTTTCCCTCCTAAGCTCTTTGCAATCCTCGGAAAGCTCATACCGAGCTCCTCGCGCATAATAAACATCGCTATCTGGCGAGGCACGACTATTTCTCGGGATCTTTTAATGCCCACGATATCGTTGTAGCTAATTTCATAGTAGTCGGCCGTTTTTTGTAATACTACCTTGGCATTGACCTTAACCTGGGTTTTGGATAAATACATACCCAAAACATCTTGGGCACTAGCGAGATCAATAACTTCACCGTGCAATCTAGAATGGGCAATAACTTTTGTTAGGGCTCCTTCCAATTCGCGTATATTATTATCTATGTGCGTGGCTATAAATTCGGCTACCTGCATATTAAGCTCTATTTCGTGCGAGTTAGCTTTGTTCATAAGTATCGCAACGCGGGTTTCAAAATCAGGCGGCTGGATATCCGCCACCATGCCCCATTCAAACCTAGATCTAAGGCGCTCTTCTAGGGTAGGTATATCTTTCGGGGGTCTGTCGCTACAAAGGACTATCTGCTTATTATACTGATGGAGGGCATTGAAGGTGTGGAAGAATTCCTCCTGAGTTTTTTCCTTACCAGCTATAAATTGCATGTCGTCGATCAATAGTACATCAACACGCCGGTATTTGTCTGTGAACTTCTCGCCACGACGAATAGCCGTTAAAAAAGTATTAATAAAGTCCTCACTAGTGCAATACAGGATCTTACAATCAGGCTGGCGCTCGTATATTTCATTACTTATCGCCCAGAGTAGGTGGGTCTTACCAACACCTGCTGGACCGTACAAAAATAATGGATTATACATTTCTCCTGGTTTCTCACTAACCAATTGGGCAGCCGAGAAGGCTAGTTTATTGCTAGAGCCTGTTATGAAATTATTAAACTTATATTTTTGGTTCGGCCTGAATTCTCCATAAGATTCGATAGTTGATTGCGAAGGGCTGTGGTATCTAGGGGTACTAGGCTTTTTAGTGGGTAATTTAACCATATTCACATCCCTGCTTGGTGGTATCACGCTAGCTACTTTCTTAGTGGTGTATTCCACGGTAGTTATACCTGGCTCAACCTTATGGATAGCCTCTATTATCTGATTATGATACTTGTCTTGGATCCATTGACGAGTGAATATATTAGGCACATAAACAACCGCCTTACTGTTATCTATATCTGCCAACTCAGTTCCTTTCAACCAAGTTTGAAAGTTAGCCTGAGACAATACTATCTCTAGCTCTCCTAAAACAGATCCCCAAACTGCTTGTAACTTATTTTCCATTCACCCTCTTTTTTACTACTATACACTACTTAGGTAGGTGTTTTCCACAATATTATAAGTTAAAAGATAAAAATAATCATAAGCTGTGGATAATTGAAATTATTTTAAATTTGTTATACAATAGGGCAGTTATGAAGCGAACATACCAACCAAAGAAACGCCACAGAAAACGCGTACATGGCTTTATGAAGCGCATGGCTAGTACTGCCGGGCGAGCCATTCTAAAAAGACGCAAACTAAAGGGCCGAGCGCGGATATCTGCTTAGCATGCTGAAGCGGTCTTTTCGACTCCGCAAAAATAGCGATTTTCAGAGACTCTATAAGACGGGTCGTAGGTTCTCAACACCAAACCTAGCCCTATACTACCTTCCTTCGAATTTAGAATATTCGCAGGTGGGCTTTGTTGTATCCAAAAAAGTATCTAAGAGTGCAGTGGTTCGCAATAACCTTAGACGAAGGGCCAGTGCTATTATCGAGCAACAATACCATAGAATATACCAGCCTTTTAAAATGATAATATTAATTCGTAAAAACTACACAGGGCTGACGCCTGAAGATCTTAATTCTGAGCTATCAAAACTAGTAAGCAAGGTTGTTAAATGAAAAAACTATTAATAAAATCCATAGAACTATACCAAAAAACTCTATCCCCAGATCACGGACCCAGAAAAGTTAATTATCCCTATGGATATTGTAGGCACTATCCTACCTGTAGTGAGTATTCCAGGCTAGCCATAAGCCAACACGGTGCTATTAAAGGAGTTGGAATAAGTATCTTTCGTATAGTACAATGTAATCCGTTGGCAAAGCCAAAAGTAGATTTTAGATTTATAAAAGAGGAGAAATAATGGGTAATATATTTGATACAATTTTAATAGCTCCTTTGGTTAATGCATTGTTTTTTATTTATGGAATAATCCCTGGTCATGATTTCGGAATAAGTATAATATTATTCACCATAGTTATAAGGCTATTGTTATGGCCCCTAGCCAGTAAGCAGCTTCATAGTCAAAAGAAGATGCAAGCCTTGCAGGGCGATATAGCCAAAGTTAAGCAAAAAGCCGCAGGTGATAAAAAGAAGGAAAGCGCCATGCTCATGGAGCTATACAAAGAGAAAGAGGTTAGCCCTTTTTCGGCTTGCCTGCCAACCATTCTGCAGTTTCCTATATTAATTGCGATGTTTGTGGTGTTCAAGAAGGCTACTGGTTCGGTGAGCGGTATCGAAAGCCTTCTATATGAGCCCGTTAAAAACCTTAGCTATATTCAGCAAATTATTTCTGGCCAAATACAATTTAACCCTTCATTATTAGGAGTTATTAATATGGCTAAGCCAAGTGCTATTTTGGCCGTTTTAGCAGGTGCCACTCAGTATATTCAAGTAAAAATGCTGACACCTCGCAAGCAAAAAACTGATAGTAAAGACAGCCAAGCACAAATGACCGCTATGATGAACTATACTTTTCCAGCCCTTACCGTATTTATAGCCTGGAGCCTCCCCGCTGCGCTACCACTGTACTGGGTGGTATCTAATGGGGCATCGATATTCCAGCAATCACTGATAATGCGCAAAGAGGTAGACACTATGGAAGATATGGATGTTGTTAAGATAATTCGTAAGGGTGGCGATGTTGCCGTTACTAAAAAGTTAGCAAAACCTAAACCTAAACCTAAAGCTAAAACTAATACAAAGAACAAAGGCAAGAAGTAATGTCCGCTACTATCGCCAAGGCTATTACCCAAAAGTTACTAGGCTTGATGGGTGTAGAATCGGAAGTGATAATCCAGTCCGAAGAGCCTGTCTATCTAAATGTCGAATCTAAAGATTCGGCATTATTAATAGGCAAAGGCGGGGAGAGCCTGCGATCTTTGCAATTTATAATAAATAACATGTATCATCGGACTTCTGGCGAGGAAGGCTATGTGGGTATAGATATAGCAGGATACAAAAAAGAACGCGTCGAGAAGGTGCAAGGGTTGGCCCAGGAACTATCCCAGAAGGTGTTAGACACAGGCCACGAAGAGCACCTTAAACCCATGAATTCATTTGAGCGTCGGTCTGTTCATACTTTGCTAGCAAACGAGCCAGACATCGTCACCGACAGCGAGGGCGAGGGTGAAAGCAGACATGTTGTGATACGCAAGAGATAATGAAAAATACAACCATCGCAGCTATCGCTACGGCTCAAGGCAGAGCCGCAATTGCTATTATCAGAGTTTCGGGCCCAGGAGCTCTTAATGCATTCAAGCTACTTACTAAATCCAAAACCACACCAACCCGAAACGCCCTAAAGGTTAGGTGGCTTTATTATGAAGGTCATAAAATAGACCAAGCCATGTTGGTTTATTTTATGGCTCCGGATTCTTTCACTGGCGAGGAAATGATCGAGATCCACTGTCATGGATCAAAGGTAGTACAAGGCCAAATACTAAAGGCTCTCTATAGCTTCCATATAGAACCCGCCAAGCCCGGGGAATTTAGTAAACGAGCCTACTACAATGGCAAGATCGACATCGCTCAAGCCGAGGCTATTATGGAGCTTGTGGCATCAGAAAACAGCCAGGTAGCAAGATTAGCAACCAGACAATTGGCTGGCGAATTTAGCAATAAGATCAATGGAATCAGGACTAGTGTTATTGAGCTGAGTTCTGCAATTTCTGCAGATCTAGACTTCTCAGAGGAAGACACACCTATAATTTCTAAGCTGGATATATCTAAATCTTTATCGCTAATAGCCAAAGAAATAGGCCAAGTCATGGCCAATTCAGATATCTTACCTATCTTGCGAGAAGGCATACATGTGGCACTTATTGGCTTGCCTAATGCTGGGAAAAGCACCTTGCTAAATAGCCTACTCGGCTATGACCGATCGATAGTTACCGATATCGCTGGCACCACACGCGACACCGTAACAGAATCTGTAGAGATAGAAGGTACCACCTTCCACTTCACCGATACCGCCGGGCTCAACACTAGCCCTGACTCTATCGAGAAGATGGGAATCAAGAAATCAATAGATTCTCTAAAGGGCTCAGATATTGTATTACTCTTAATTGAAGCCGATAAGCAAGAACAAACAAATAAATACTTAGAATCTAACAACCTTTTAGGGCTAACCGAGCAGAAAAATGTAATCAAGGTAATAACAAAGTCGGATATTTTGTCAGTTCCCGGCGAGCTATGCATTAGCGCCAAGACAAACAAAGGGATAAAAGAGCTAATAGCTAAAGTAGTTCAATTATCTGGTGCACAGCTTTCAGGAAGCACCCAAATACTTACCATTAGGCAGCTCAATATTTTGACTCGTTCGGAGCTGACTATTACGAGCCTATCAGACAATCTGAAATCACTAAGCTATGACATAATTTCCTCAGAGTTGGAATCTTGCGTGAAAGATCTAAGTGAATTGACGGGCGAGCACGCTAATGTTCAAATTATTAATTCTATATTTAGGAATTTTTGTATTGGTAAGTAAGCTGTACTTGTCGCAGCAGCCTAATTAGAAGATGGGTAGTCTAGGGCGGACTTGTAATAAGTAGTAAAGGTATCGGTTGTAGTGGTTTGGCCATTTACAATTATATCTCTATAGAATTTAGTTTGGCTGGGGGAATTGGGATTGAGGTCGCCAAAGTCAAAGTATGGACCTCTTATCTTGCCTTCTTTTTCCTTGGTTCCATATAGCCTAAATTTAAGAGATGTACCATTGTATTCTGGCTTTACGAGAATGTGCTTGGAGGTGTCGTTTTTAAATTTGAAGTCAACCTGCGGATAGTAAATGGTAGCGTCCACGCCGGGTACACCATATGGCTGGGTATAGTAGCTAACCTGGAAGGCGTGGTTGGTTCGTTCGAGAATCGGTAGGCCGGCGTTAAGGGCGGCTCTAAATATTGTCGAGCTCACCTGGCAAAGCCCTCCACCGTACTGGAACTCCTGCTTGCCATCAAGTATGACCTTACTTTCTGTGTAGCCTTGGGCGGGGCCGACATCGCCAAGTATCTCGCCAAAGCTGAATACTTCTCCGGGCTTAAGAACTAATCCTTGGTAGCGCGCAGCGCCGACTTTAATATTTTGTAGTCTAGCAGGACTGCTGCCTGGGAAAAAACTGTCTCCCTCGCCGATAAGTTCTTTTATACCTAGGCTGGCAATATTGTCGTCGCTAATTTCGGGCTTTTTGACATCCACTACTAGGGTTATGGGCTCCCCGCTATTTGAATTAATAAAATCAAGAATCGCTTTTTTGGAGGCCTCAATATTCAGCCCTTGGCCATCCCTGCTTTTACCAGTTACCACCACGGATCCATTGGCAAAGTCTAAAGTGGCATTTAGGGGATCTTGATTGATGTCTTTAGATATAACACTAAGGTAATTTACCACTTCGTTGTCATCTATTTTGAAGCTGCCGAGATTTTGCGGAGAGGGGTAGAAATGATTGATCATATCCTCTATTGCTGGGCTATTATTGGATCCAATATCCAGCCAACTAACGAGCTGTTGCTGGTTTATAACCCAGCTCTTGTCCTTATATTTTAGCTTGATTGGGAATTGTACCATGGCACTGACAGCTTGCTTTTGATTAACCAGTTCCTCTGTCGATAAGCTCGGGGTAATGTAGTTTATCGGAAGATCCACATTGGCTTGGAGGTTTGATATTTGCCTAGTTAACGAGAGTATGGCTAATCCCATATCAATGTTTTCACCAGCAATGCCAGGTATTATTTCGAGTTTTCCGTTTTCAAAACTATAGCCGGCATTCTGGCTCGGCTTGGCTATTTTCTTGTCCAGACCAATCATCGCCGCACTGAACTCACCGATATCGACATTTAGTTGCATTATAACCTCTCGGCTAAAAGGCAGAGCAGTTTGGGCTGCAATATCGCTAATTATATCGCTGTCGCGACCAAGCGAGAAAGCCGAATCTACAATCGCAGCATTATTAAATCCAACTCCTATTTCGTTTGGCTTAAACGAATTTAGCAAACCTTTATTTAGGTATTGAACCTCAGAGCTTGCATATTCCGTGCTTGCTGCATCTAATTTTAGTACGGCCTGAGGCTTTGTTAAGCCCCCAACATAAATACCTCTCAAGGTAACACCAGGCATTATTTTGTCATAATGGTAAATACGAACCGTAAATATCCCAAACATAAATAAAAATACCACCATGCCTAATCCGAGTAGCACATGATGCCAGGTTTTCGATTGCGACCACCAGGTTTTTAGCTTTTTATTCATATATTTTTCACCTATTTCAGGCTAATTATACAATATTTTGTGAAGTCTGTTAATAACTATTTTATATATTCCGATAGATTTTTATCGTACAAATAAATATAGTAATTACCCACAATCTTAATCTTCGAAGGTTCTCCTAGTTGGCTTTCAATGATTTCTTTGGAGCATCCTTGCGGTTCTGATGAGTTAAAAACAAAGAAATTTATGCCGTTTTCATTATTGTATAAATCAGTTTGGCTTAAATACCATCTCTCAACAACAATCTTACCATCTAGACATTTAGACTGAACAAACTTAACCTCATCTTTAGATAGATATGTATTTATAGTTGATTCCCAAAATGTTGCGTACCCATATTCATATCCTTCGTTTTTTATTGATTCTATAATTTCGTAATTATAGCTGTTTGGCTTGGGCTGTATCTTTAAATTGTTTTTTAATGAGTTCATGATAAACAAGGTATTTAAAAGAATAGCAACAACGCCAACATATATGACTATTTTATTGATCAAATTATTTTTAAATTGATATTGCATTAAAATAAAACCAATAAAGAATGGAGTTAGCACAAGATAGTAATCGAATTTTCTATCAGATATTAACCATACAAATATACCAAATATCATTATTGCAGGGACATACGTAAAGTTACCTTTTTTATCGTTAAATTTAATAGATATAAAAGAAACAGCTAGCCCTAAAATTAATACTAATGAGTTTATTAATGACTTGACGCTGCTTAGCTTTGTGGCTTTTTGTCCAAAAAAGTTATTACCCGTGAAGTTTATAAGTATTTCAGGAAGCCTGTATATCTTCTCGGTTATTTGACTATAGGTGCCAAAAGATATTGTAGATTCGTAATCAATGAAATTTAATTTCACATAAACATATTCAAACAAATAGAAGAAAACTAAACTTATTATTCCCAACGCGAGCAATTTAAGGTATTTTTTCTCTCTAGATACAAGATAGTTAATGAAGGATATAATAATAAAAGGGGCTATAAACATATACATATAGTAATTGTCGCTGACCATTATTATCCCCCAGATTAAAGAAAAAACAGCGCCCCATAAATAAAGAGCCCTATTGGAAATATTGATGCTGATGTATTTGTGGGTTAAAGCTAGAGTCGCAAATATTAGCCCAATTTCAATATTTCTAGAATTTAGATTGTATAAGTAGAAAATAAAGCCGCCTCCAAGTGTAAGAACCCACAAAGGAAAGACAATTCTACTTTTTGATAGCTTTAAATTTTTAATAAAGTACGTACTAGCCCAAAGGTAAAGGCATACAGATATAATATTAACCATCAGTGTGGGAAGAAAAATCCCAAATTTAGAATAGTTTGCAAAAATTCTTGCGATATATATAAAAGGTAATTTAAACACAAAAGAACTCAAGCCGAACCATTTTACCTCACCACTGAATATAGAATCATTATTAAACATGGTCTGTAGATGAACTTCGTCGCTATTATATTGGTGTCCTAAGGAAAAAGATATAATACTCAAGAACAAAATAGTTATCCCTAAAATAATTACTAAAATTAAGAATAGCTTTTTGTTAATCAATATATTTTTAAATTTTTTAATCACTAATTTATTATACTTTTTTATTTATTTTGCCTACACCATCTTTAACGAGTTGGCACTTGTCTTTGGGACAAACCAATATTCCTTCGTCTGTATCAATCACTATCATGTTATCAAGCCCAATTGTAATTATCGGTTTATCATTGGCTATTACCAGGCTTTCTTTGCTATCTATATCGTAGACTTGGCCCTTATGCACATTACTCTCGCCATTACGGAGTATTTCGTAAA